>CAZORO010000223.1:0-6376 GCA_964581845.1 uncultured bacterium | reverse complement strand
GCGGGTAAACCTGTACGGCTCAAGCTGGCCTTCCGTGGTAGCAAGGTCTATTCGTTCCAATTCAAAGCGGAATGAACCCCTGTTTCCACTGGGGCTTGAGCATCAGGAAGAACTCCTTTTATGAACCTTTATGAAAGGGGTCTTCCAGTACTTTCTCTGGTGATCAAGGAGACAGGATAGACCACACGCCGGGCCTCATCGTTCTTGGTTTCGATCATCTCGATCAACAGCTGCGCGGCATCGGAAGCCATCAGGGTGAAGTTACTGGCAACCGTGGTGAGTGGTGGCTGGGCCATCCGGGCAGCTGAGATATTGCCATAGCCGATGACGGAAAGATCTCCAGGAACCTTAAGATGACTATCCTTTGCGGCGTTCATGACTCCAATCGCGATGTTGTCGGAGGTGGATACAAAGGCGGTCGGTGGCCGGGTTCCCTTTTCGAGGAGAGACTTAAAGGCCATGTATCCGGACTCCTCGGTATAATTGGGGGTGACCAGACTGCCCACCTCGCGAAGTCCCAAACGTTGAATCGACTCCCCAAATGCGATCTGGTTGGAACGCCATTTGAAAGTGTTGGGAGGACCGCAGATAAAACCGATCTCACGGTGTCCCAGTTCGGCAAGGTGTTCAACTGCGACCTGAACGGAAGAGGGGTAATCGGGAGTCAGCACCGAAAGCCGCGAATCCTGTTTGTATGCCCCGATTACCACGCCGGGGATTCCTGACTTTTCTATCTCCTCGACTTGAACATCATCCATTTGGAACTGGATCAGGATCATTCCATCAACCGCATGGGTTTCGAGAAGGTTGGCGATCTGTTTGGCGGTGGTGGCGATGATCAGGTGGTATGAGGACTCATCCACCACCTTGCCGACGCCCTCCAAGGAGGGAAAGACATAAGGATTGGTGAAGATTGTCTGGCTTCCTCTGGGGGTGGCAAGGGCCAGGTATCCTGTTCTTCCCATGGGGAGATTGCGCGCGGCGAAACTGGGGCGGTAGTTCATGCGGGTGACGGTCTCACGGACCATGTCGCGGACTCTTGGATCAACAATCGGTTTATTGTGAAGGACCCTCGAGACAGTGGCCGGGGAGACACCAGCCTCCCGGGCCACATCGATGATGTTGATACGCTTGTTTTCATCACGTTCAATAGAAGCTCGTTGCCTTGGCCGTGCCATAGTTTTCTTGCCTCGAATCCTCTGAGATTGCAGTGACTGCCTTATTCAGACTCTTTGCCTGTTTCTTCCATGTCAAATCAGTGACTGACTCGAAGGTACAGGAACAACTCAGATAAAATCCAGTGAGTAGATCCTGGCCATCTTCATCCGGAAACGGAGCACAATAGCACGACTCGGGGGAGAGCCCAATTCTTCCTGCCCCTTCCAGGTAACCGGTGTATGATACTGGTCTCCCACGATGACGTCAGCATCTCCAAAGGTCCTTCCTGGAATGGGTTTTCCCTCGAAATCTCCCACCTCCACCAGGATCGAGCCAGCTCGCTTGGTCACCGCGTTAATCCTCAGTTTCTCCCCTGGGGGAAGGATGGCCACCGTGGTGAACTCTCCCTCCTCTTCGGCCTCTAGAGCCACAAGGCGGCCCTTCGCCCAAACCGCCAGGCCTGGGGAGTACCGCCATGCGCCACGCGGGTATTTGTGAGGATATAGATATCCTGTATAAGGCAGCGCCCAGTCTCCATTGGGAAGTTCGGTCAGGTGGGGAACCGCGAAAACGCATCCTCCATCCCACTCACCCGGAGTTGTGGTCTTGAGGATCGGGGATCCCGGAACACGCTTCCAGGTCTTATTATCGCCACTAGAAAATAAGTCAATGCTGGTGGTGTCATTGGAGAGGTGATATACGGCTGGGAACATCACATGCTGATCGGTGGCTCCAGGGATGTGGGTCTTGCAGTTGGTGTAGTAGGTATCAGTTGGCGGCATATCTGGACCAGGCTCAATCACCACCTCGGAGAGCGGAAACTCACGGAAGTTACTACTCTCGGTTCGGCCAATAGCCCGGCGCGGAACAAACTGGTGACGCCGCTGTGTGGGATTGGGAAAGCCATCTGCGCGGGAAATGACCTGATAGGAGCGTGTATACATGACATATTTTTCCAAGGAGGCATCGTATTCACAGATAATTTGAGTGTCACTCGGTTCCACCGAGAGCGGTTCCTCCAGGTTCCTCCAGTGATATCCATCGGACGAGACCGCGCCAAGGATGGCATGAGCACGTCCCGGATCGGTTTCCGTTGCCATAATCGACCAGGGACGGCGTGTCTTGTAATCCTCGAAGATCTTTTTATCGCAGTCGCCATGCCATACCGATTTGAATCGTTCCTCCGCCGGCGCGGCGGGATCCCGGAAAATCAGTCCTATATTAAACCCGATCAGATTATTGGCGCTGTTACCAGCATATTCCACAAGACCCAAGTTGGGTTTGCTCCAATGAAGTCCATCAGTAGATTCGAAATAGCAGATGTGGCGTTCTCCTTTCGGATCTTGGCAGCCTCCCCATAAGCGGAACTTCCCATTTTCCTGAAGAAGCGTACCCACACTGATACCCATTCCCTCCCAGGGACGATCCATCGGGATGATTGGGCCTACATGTTGGGCTGGTTCGGCCACTAAGCGTAGACCCCATGGCCCATCGATATTCACATAGTGCGCCTCAGTGGGACCAAGTGGATGGTCGCTGGCATAAACACTGACACCCTGTTCATCACGCCAGTCCAGTTGCCCCGGTCTGACCAGGTACCAGTTTGTGAACACCAACCGTTTCCCGGCTAAGGCATAAGGTTCGCCATATCCCTTGTCATGCCGGATCCCCCAACTTGGTGGCGCCAACAGCATGATGAGAGTAAAAGCGGTGCCGAGCCAGCTATAGCAGCTTACGGAATTTCTATTCAATTTCATTTTATCCATCACTCCGCCGTGTACTTGATGTCATCGAGGTAGACCTCGACATGATGTCCGCCGGTTTGCCAGGAGAGCATTCCGAAACGGTCAAATGACGCACCATCCTTCTTAATCCCGGGCTTCAGATCGATCGATACTGGCTGGCCATCGAGAGTGACTGTGATCTTCCCGTTTCCGCTGGCGGCATTGGGATCGTAATCCAGTGTCCATGAGTGAGCTTGCGAGTTGGGACGAATCACGGGGCCACTCGATTGAATTGCGGATTCTCCCTTTGCGTTCGAGTAGGCTGGACGGAAATAATGTCCAATGCGGCTTGGTCCCTCCACCATGATTCCGGCAAAGTTGTTGGGAGGTGAGCCGATGTGTGTCTTTGAGTTAAACCAGCCGATGAGGACCGCGCTGTCGGCGCCCGCCTTGGTCATCACCACGCGCCCCTCGGCATGGAGGGGTTGCTCCATGCCAAGGGGCCCCACACGATCAGCATAGTATCCCGATTGCTCAGGCCTTTTTTCATCCGCCCTCCAGACAATTCCTCCGATCTCACCAATTTGACCGCCCGTAAAGTTAGTCTGGCTGAATCCAAAATCATGGTAGGGTCGGACTGCTCTGTCCACGAACTTGGCCCGGTTGCCTTTCTCCTCCCAACCGGGATCCTTCGAGAAATCCTCTTTGACTCCATCCAGCACCAGGTCATCAAACCAAGCGGTGAGGGCATCCCCTGTTGTTTGCGCATTTAGGATTCCGAAGCGGTCAAAAACAGCGCCATCCTCCTTATGGCCGGGAGCAAGGGTAAGGACATATTTCCGGTCATCCAGGAGATATGTGATCTCACCTGTTCCTTCTGCACCGTTGGGATCATACTCAAGCGACCAGGTGTGAACTGTACCATCGGCTTTTTCAGGGGGCGTCTTGGTTCTTTGGTAAGCTTCCCCCTCAAAGCAGCCACCACCGCCTGTTTGGTATCCCTGGGTCCCGTATTCATAAAAAATCCAATATTTCCCTCCATTGCCATCAATTCTCATGACAAGGGAATTGGGGGTTCTCCATCCACGGGAATCTTTATTGAACCAGCCGAACATGAGGTTGCTGCCGCCCGCGGCATTGGTAACGCAGAATTTACCCGATGCTTTCAGGGGATCATTCAATGTTCTGGCGGGAATGATCTTGGCATACGAGGCGTGAGTGAGACTCCTTTGGACAATTCCTCCCACCTCGCCCGGAACCGCTCCTCCGCAGTGACTGGTTGGGCTATATCCAAAATCCTGTATCACGGCAGGTGCGTTGGCGGGATCAATCCGGTTGTTCTTGGCATCCCATCCTGGGTCTGTTGAAAAATTGTTCGTCCGGTCCGTGCAATAAACGGGACCCGCAAGAATCAGAAACATCATAATGAATTGCATGACTATCCTCATGACAGCATTTCCTCCTTATATCCTCGCTTATTCGAGCCAATCGAATGAATACAGCTCCGTGTTGCTGAGCACGAATTCGATTGAGATGGTTTTCCCTTTAAGTGCAGCCAGGTCTCCCTTCCAATTAACTGGATGGGCCACTGAATCTCCCACAATGGGTTGCATATCATCCCATCCGAATTTTTCGATAGAATTTCCCTCCCCATCGAGAAGACGAGCTTGAAGGCTGCCATATCCCTTTGAATTTACGGTGAGCGCCTTGGCTTTGAGGACTCCGGGTTTTGTACGTAATAATCCCTCTTCACGTCCAGCGGTTCGAGCGGTATAGCGGTCACGCATGATGCGCGCTAGGCCAATTTGCCGCTCCTCGAAACGGTTGACCTTGTGCCCGCGCTTGTAACCGCCATAGTAAAGATAGATCTGATCGCCCACAGGAACCTGGCAGTCCCCCCAGGCCATTGCACGATCCCAGGTCCAAGGGACCGGATTGCGGTCAATGAAAGGCTCCACATCGCGTTGCCATTTTTTACCATCATGGCTCCAGGCCAATACCGTGTAGCCCAACCCAGCGGCCTTACGGCCATTTTCACCCATTTCGAGGGCTGTCTTGTCAGGCTCCGGATTCAGATCGTCACGTAACACCTTCACCAGCGCCACTAGGGTCTTCCCGCGCGCGATGGCCCCCGCCATGCAATAAAATTGGGTTTCACCAGATTCCCCTTTTTCTGGTTCCACAACTCTCCAAGGTTTCTTCCACTCAAGGAGGTCTGGGCTGGTGGTCATGTGGGGAATCCGGCGGTTCTCGGTCCAACCCTCGCCGGGCATCATCATTGAAACAAATGCGAGGTACTGGGACCTGAGTGGATCCCAACCCAGCCAGGTGATGTCATGACTGTGTTTCACAAATCCCTTGGTCATCCGCCACTTGAATCCATCAGGGGAGACAGCGATGCAGAGGCCACCATCCCCATAAAAGCCGTAGACATACCGTTCATCCTGGTTGGGGAAACTGGTCCCCCGGTCAATAACCGCGCACCCAAACTGAATTTTCATCGGGTCCTCGAGGACCTTGTGGGGACGAATCCAATGGATCCCATCCTCCGACTCGATATAGGCCAAGTGCGACTGGCCCGAGTTCTCAGGAACTCCATACCACATCCGGAAGCGCCCACTCCCAGGATCGCGGATCACGGTAAAGTAAGGTTGAAAGCAGTTATCTCCTGTCCCATCCTCCTTCTTTCCAGTGATGATTGGTTCAGGAAGCTTTTCGGGGCTGTTGATCTTCCGGGTCAGTCCTTGTGACTGAGCGGTGTAGTAATCATCCAGCAGCAAATAGGCGCCACCTTCCCAGACAAGTTGGGATTCCTCCATGGCTACACTCACTCCAGTCCACAAAAAGAATAAACAGAAACACAACAAACTGATTAACCCTTTTGTATTCCTCATAGCCAAGCAAACCTCCATAATAAACTAACGCAATTCGAAGCTGTACAGCTTCGCGGCTTTCATCCTGAAATGCAGAGTGAAACTCCCACCCGGTTTCACTCCAATCCCTGTCTCTCCTTTCCAGGTGACTTCACTTTTCAATTGGTCACCCGTGAGGAGATCACAATTGTCGATGCTCCTCCCATCCCCTCCTTCGATCCCCACTTTGACATAGCCATTGCGGGGTGTCTCAAAATTCAGGAACAGACGTTCTCCCTTCGCCTTGAGGGGAGTCGTCCAAAACTCGCCCTCCCCATCGGCTGTGAGAGCTACCAGCCGTTCCTTAGGCCAGGTGGCCAGGCCGATATTCCCCAAGTGAGGGTCATAGCGCGGGAATTTGTGCGGATAAGCGTAGCCCACATAGGGAATCCCCACCCGGTCACCCGGCAGTTCCACCAGGTTGATTCCACCAAACAAGCAACCCCCATCCCAACTTCCCTCCTTACCCGGCTCTACGACCGCTCCACCGGGCAGCCATTCCCAAGACCTACCATCCATGCTGGAGGCTATCTTTATGTTTGTGAGATCCAGATCACGGCGGAAAATGGTGGAAAGCATCAG
>CAZORO010000222.1:7749-8381 GCA_964581845.1 uncultured bacterium | reverse complement strand
GGTCGTTCCCTCGACCAGGTAGTACTTGCGCGGCTTCTCCACAATCGACTTAACCCTTCCCGTGGAAATGTGTGGGACACGGTCATAGGCGCTTGTCATGCGGTCCAAGCAGACCGCCTCATCCAGCAGATCAAGATGCACATCCTTGGTCAGGTCGATGAAAGTCATCGGTTGCGCTGGTTTCTCCAGGGGGCGTACAAAGGCCAGATCAAGATCACGGTCTCTCAAGACCACCTTGGCAGGGAGCTCAGTACCATCGGCCAAAACATACTTCACATCGGCCAGCTCGCTCTTGATGTTCACATCCATGCCGCGGCTGGAGCTCAAACTGGAGAGAAGGCCGCCAATCTCACCATACGGATCGGTTTCGGAGAGGGGGACCACAGTCAGACCACTTGGATCGATCACCACACCAGTGGCCTCAGACTTGGACTCACGTTCACGGGACCCCAATCCCTTGAAAGACATCCCCCCTTTGATGACCATTCTTACCACCAGGATCGCATCCTCGTATTTCTTCACAATCTCCCGTCCCTTCCCCGCCAGTTCATCGGCGGAGGAAACCGCGGGCACGAACAGCAAACTGAACAGCAGAACATTCAGCAAAGCGGACCTACTAAGAGACATCGGAT
>CAZORO010000222.1:0-7739 GCA_964581845.1 uncultured bacterium | reverse complement strand
CTTTCCTGTTGGCTTCCTTGGGATCATCGTTGGAAGGGAGTCCCTTCCCCTTCCTATCCAAGGTTGGCATTCATATCGATTTACCACGGCTAACAATGTACTTCAGACAAAACGAGGAAGGATAGTAGTATTGGCGGATTTCTACACTACCCAATGCCCTTATTGACTCGCTTCAGACGATGTAGAAGGAGCTTCCGCCGTAGATTCAGTCTCGGTGGGCTTGGGTTTGAGCTCAGACTTCGAAGAGGATGAAGAGGATGATTTTGAGACCGCTGGAGACGCTTGAGACGAAGCCTGTGCTGATGCCTGAGCCGAAGAATTGGATGATATGGTGGATAAAGTTTCCGTCTTGGGAGAAGATGGTTTAGCCTCTGGAGCGGAGGAAGACGATGTGGAGTTCTTGGCGCAGAAGGACGCGGCTTGGCGCTTCAGATCGACATGAGTCGAGGTATGTGAGTTTCCCTCATCATCCACTCGCATGGTCCGATTGATCGTGGTGCTATGGTATTGCCCATCTCTCCCAATCCAGGTGGTCTTCTCGCGGCTCTTAGTGGTCCCATCTCCATAGGTCCAGGTGTCCACGGTTGTATTCGGCGGGGTGATAGCCTCTTGCCTTCCAGGAGAATAGTAGCTCTGGTGACGGTCCTCGATGACCTCCTGGCTATGGTAAGTCCCATCAGGAGCATAACCTTCCTCATAATACTCATCCGTGCTGACCACGGGATTCTTATGGCTACGGTAATAGGGATAGTAATCACTGCCACGTGAATACCGGTTCCGGGCTATCCTCCTGGTTTCCCGGATCTGTTCACGCTCCAGCTGGCGTTCCAGTTTCCGTTGTTCCCGAAGATAACGTTTATAGGATCTTGATCCACTCGGACTGCTATCGCGGGCAAGGACAATCGAGCCTTCCCAAGGTCTTCGCTCTTCAGCGGTTGACTCAGATGGAATAAGGAGGATGACCGGGCAAAAAGCGGCGATGATGGAAAGCAACGGATGGATGGATGGGAACATGGTTTTCTTACCTCCTGTGTTCATGACGAGGAATGGCAGACACAAGTAAAGCCACCTCACGCTACAAGGTGACTTCCCCTCCCCTCCCAGTATGGGGGGGAGGGGAAGAGGATCATCTTCTAACGGCTGGCCTCGGGCGCGGCGGAGGCAGGGGGTGTTTCAATGTGTGTGCTGGGTGCCGGTGGTGCGGCGGGAGCGGACGGTGCTGGAGGCTGTGCGGGAACCTGCCGGGCCGCTGGTTTAGGCATTAACTTAATGGGTTCATCCCTGGGCGGAGCCATGGGAGTCAAAGGCTGTGGAGCCACATGCCTTTGTGGAACCGATTGAGGAACATATCGTTGGCTTCCCGTATTGGGACCCGGAGCTGTCTGTCCCATGGAGGGTTGTGCTTGGAATGGAGAACCTCCGGGACGGCGTTTCAATTCAACATGCGTATCTGTTCTTACATTACCCCAAGGATCCATCTGGGTATTCCGGTCGATGGTGGTGCTGTGGGGACGGCCATCCGAGCCAATCCAAGTAGTTCTTTCCCGTGTGCTATTCATTCCTGGACCATAGTTCCAGCTCTCTACTGTGGTGCGTGGGCGTGTGATGGCTTCATTTCTTCCAGGTGAGTAGTAACTGGAGTGACGATCCTCCACGACTCCCTCGCTCTGGTAGGTCCCATCTGGAGCATAACCTTCTTGACCGTAGGTCTTGCGTTCGATGACAGGATTGTAAGGGCGGTAGGAGGGGTAATAGCCGGAACCCGGTGGAGAGTCAGGATACCCATCATATTCATAGTAGTCGTAATCTACGGCTGGCTGTCTGTAGACTGGATAACGCGGTGGTGGGGCAGGGAAAATATAGAAAGGACTGCCGCCCCACAAGGAGATCGACCAGTCTCCCCCCCAAGTACCGGGCGAATACATCACAATGACCATCAATACAGCCGAAAACCGGAGGAATCCAGCTGTTAGTATGCCTTTCATCGCAGTGCCCTCCTTCCCATATGCAGGCTGGTTGCGTTGCGAGATGATCTCACATTGGAATAGACGTAGAAATATCCTTGATTATTCAGCCCATTTAGGTTGGGCCCGTTGCCGAGCCACTCCATCTCCAGTAAGGTCAAGAAGCTCACCCTGGGAAAGGATAATCGGGTGTTTGTCTGTTGATCAAGGAGGTTGATTACCATGTTTCGCCATGTTGTCCAATCAATGATCCTGTGTGCGCTGTGTTCCCTAATCGGAACCCCACCTAGTGAAGGAGAGCAGATGAAAGTGGGACTTCTGACACCCGGCCCCATCAGTGACAAAGGCTGGAATGCAGGGGCCTATGAAGGACTCATGGCGATCAAGGACCGTTTGGGAGCGAAGGTGAGCCATGTCCAGGTGAAGTCACCCGCCGAACATGAGGAGCATTTTCGAAGCTACGCCGATGAGGGATACAATCTGGTTTTTGGTCATGGTTTTGAGTTTCAGGATGCCGCCAGGCGGGTCGGCGCTGATTTCCCAGGAACCTTTTTTGTCACCACTTCGGGCAATACGGTGACCCAGAATGTCGGCGCCATGGTGTTTGAGCTCGAGGAGGCCACCTATCTGCTCGGAATGCTGGCTGGCAAGATGACTCGAAAGGGTGTGGTGGGCTTGATCGGGGGTGTGGAGATTCCCTCGGTAGAGAGCACCTTTCTCGCTTTTGAGGCGGGGGCGAAAGCCGCGCGATCTGATTGCAAAGTATTGCGGACCTACACGGGAAGTTGGGAGGACACGGCTCTGGCCCGCGAGGCCACTTTGGCTCAGATCAGCCAGGGAGCCGATTTCCTCTTTCATAATGCCAATGAAGCCGGTCCTGGAGTCTTCCAGGCGGTAACCGAGAAAAGCGCCGATGGCATCTATGCCTTTGGCTCGAACAAGAATCAGAATGAGGAGGCTCCCGATGTCATTCTTGGAAGTGCTGTGATTGACTTACCCAACGCCTTTGTCCAGATCGCCCAACAGGTTCAAGAGGGTACCTTCAAGGCGGGAGTCACCCGTTTTGGCCTGAAATCGGGGGTCATTACCTTGGTGCTTAATCCAAAACTTCTCCCGCGGATTCCCCAAGAGATTCAAGCCGGGATTGAAGAGACTCAAGCCAAGATCATCGCCGGGGAGTTGAAGGTCCCACGAGGAAACTTCTGATTCGATACTCATCCTTCGGCAGGTAAGAAAGAAACAGGATGAGTCTGGCCACGTTTAGTTGTAAAGCGGCTGTACCTCATCTCCAAGATGAACCAGAGGTCCATCCTGCTGAGCGATCCTTAGACCGGTGGTTCTGGTCATGAGCAGCTCCATCAAAATATCGTCACGGTTTCCATCACAGGGATAACTGGCCAAGGCATAGTTCGGCTGTGGAACTTCAACAATCTCCTGGGTGACACGTCGAAGCGCCTGGATTGCCTGGGTGGGATCCGATTCCTCAAGCAGGATGAGGATCTTGCCGGAATCGAAATAGGCGACCAGGTCTGTTTGCCTCAGCTCGGTTCGTAGGCGTGCAGCGGCCTCGAGGGCATGATTGCGGCCATTGTTGGTCCCGGCCTCACTTGGAAGAACCACCATCACAAGGGTCACAAATCGCGCATAGCGTTCGGCGGAAAGGACCGATTCGTGAAGCCGCCGCGTAAAATACTGCTCATCCGCCAGGCCGTACTCCTCAAGAAAACTGGCTGAACCACGCTGACGTTTCAGTGATTCCACCTGATCCTCTAGTGCGGAGATCCTCAAACGTAGGAGCTGGTTCTCATTCCGCAAAGCATCGAGTTCGTTTGTGCTCATCCCAAAGCCGCCTAGATGGTACTCTCATCAGTATATTACAAGGGTAGATCTTTCCCTTTTTCAGCTGAGCAATTTTCGGACCATGCAGTCCTAGTCAAAATATTGTCCGTAAGCCAAGATCCTCGAACGGCTTAGAGACATTATCAAGAGACCCGACTCGATACTGGATCGGCCTGATTACTCACAGTTGGTGAACAACATTTACTCACCAATGCTTATCCCAATGGACTTCCTAGGATACAACCAGATTCCAAGTCCAAGATTGGGATTTAATTTCTCCCTTGTAAATGAAAAAATTCGCTCAAGGTTCCGCCTCGAGATTGTAGCGTTCAATCCGCCTTAACAAGGAGCTGTAGCTGATCTTGAGATGCTTGGCAGCTTTACGGCGGTTCCATTTCGCGCGGTTGAGGGCATCCAAAATCGCTGTCCGTTCAGCGGTCTCAACAGCTCTATCGACAATCGATTTAAGACCTTGAGTATCCTCACGTCCTTCGGCCTGAGCAACATGAGGGGGTGGATAGCCCTTCTCACCTCCACCACCCTCTCCAAGACGAACCACAATCCTCGTCCCATTGGCGTCCGAATGATCCACTCCCCGTCCACCGGGCGAGTTCGTGGCTTCCCCACCTCCCCGTTTCCCGCCGATAGTTTGGAAGATGATCTCCTCGCTGTCGAGAACCATCACTCGCTTTAAGAGGCTTTCGAGTTCACGCACATTTCCTGGCCAGGGGTACTCCATCATCTGACGGATGGTGGCCGCTGACAGAGGTTTTCTTTGGCGTTGGTATCTCTCCGAATACAAGCTCAAAAAGTAATCAACCAAAAGAGGGATATCCTCCTTGCGCTCCCTTAATGGTGGCAAGGAGACGGAGAATTCATTCAGACGGAAAAAAAGATCCTCACGAAAGCGATGCTGAACCATCATCTGCTCCATGCTGGCATTCGTAGCGGCGATGCAACGGCAATCGACCCGGATGGTTCGTGTTCCGCCCACACTCACGAATTCGCGTTGTTCGAGGACCTGCAGGAGTTTGGATTGAAGAGCGAAAGGAATCTCGGTAATTTCATCCAGAAAGATGGTTCCTCCGTGAGCCAGTTGGAATCTGCCCGGTTTGGCGCGTACCGCGCCCGTGAAAGCGCCCTTCTCATAACCAAAAAGTTCTGATTCGACCAGGTTGTCTGGTAGCGCCGCGCAGTTGACCTTGACAAAGGGACCATCACGCCTGCTGGAGAGCTGATGGATCAAGCGGGAGGTTACATCCTTTCCCGTCCCGCTCTCTCCCCGGATCAGGATGTTCAAATCGGTGTCCGCGACCTGCTCGATAAACTCCCTGAGATCCCTGATCTGTGAGGTCTCTCCCACAAGCATCCCGAAGGCATGGTCTCGTTCGAGCTCTCCACGCAGACGGCTCACCTGTTCACGCAAGTTGCGCCTCTCGCGGATATTCCGAATGGCGATCTCGATCAGTGCTGGCTCAAAGGGTTTGGCGATGAAGTCCTCGGCGCCCAGATCCAGGACTTCGCGAACCTCTTCCGTATTGTGAATATCGGAAATGGCGATAACCGCCATTTCCCGGTCGAGGGATTTTAGCTGGCGGAGGATTTCAAACCGGTTGTTCCCCGCAGTCTCCAGATCCAACAACACATATTGAGGATGCCAGTTCTCGACCATCGACACAGCCTGACCCGACTCTGTCAATGTCTCGATCTGATAAAGTCCACTCTCCATCTGGCCCTTGATCGTCTCAAGGACCTCCGGATTCTGATCAATCACTAAGATACGTATCTGTTGATCAGGCATGCTCAGTTCGTGGTGTGTCTTGGTGTCTGTGTCTTATTGGAATCGTCGAAGGATCCCCATCATTCAATCTCTTTTGGAAAGATATCTTTCTCCGCTGACAACTTCTAGCCCATCGATGCTTGCGATGGTTCTCCTTATCGTCAGTATCGGCAAATTCCTCTTCCATTATGAACCATATTTCACCACTAAAAGACCTTCTTCGATTCCATTAAAAGTTGTTGATCCAGCCCACTCGACTCTTTACCGTACTGGTTCCAGGAAAGGACAGCATCAATGAGAATCCTCTCTTTATTTCTATTGACAACCGCTTTTGTTTCTCCAGCGGGTGTCTATAAGCTTTGGAATCCCACGGTTCAGATCCCCTCCGCAGCGGAGATCACCCCCCTTTCAGGGGTCCGTTTCAGTGTCATCAAGAAACGCGAGCCGGAGGTGGATGGCTTCTCCTGGCTGCATGGAGTCACACTGACACCCTACCAGGAGAATCTTTATGCCACCTGGGGAGCCAACCGCGAGGCCGAGAATACATCCACCGAGGTGGTACAATGCAGTCAGAGTGGGGATGACGGATTGACATGGTCCAAACCAGTGACCCTTTTGGAGGGCCCCCCCGGTCTGGCCGCGAGCCATGGTGTCACCTGGACTCATGGTGGTGAGTTGTGGGGTTTGTTCCCGCGCTTTGAGGGCTTCCGTGAGCATGTCCGGGTAGAGGCTCTGGTCAAAGATAGACAAAAAGACCAGTGGGACACATGGGGGATCGTTATTCAGGATGGCTTCTGGCCCATGAGCGCGCCCATCCTCCTGGGCAATGGGAACTACCTGGTTTCGGGAATTCATGTTGGGGGTGATTATGAATCCTCACACAATCCCCCCGCTGTGGCCATCAGCCATGGAGCTGACCTCACCCATTGGCGTACCGTTGTGATTCCCAAATCCGGTTCACTTCATGTCTGGGGGGAATCCACTGTGATCGCGGATGATGCGGACCTGCTCCTGATCTCACGGGGATGGACAACCAGCCCCTGGGCCTATGCCTCAGAGAGTCACGACTATGGCGAAAGGTGGACACCTCTCCAACAGACCAACCTGCCGATGAGTCCCTCCAAGCCTTTCGCGGGGACTCTCAGCAGCGGGGTCCGCTACCTGATCGGCACCACTTGCGCGGACTGCGGGTGTAAACGCTGGCCGCTCACGATTGCTTTGATGGAACCGGGTAAAAAAGTGTTTTCAAGGATCTACTCAATCCGGAACGACATCTGTTCCGGACCGGGCGAATCGGTTCAAGGCCTGGCGCTCGCGTATCCCTACGCCGTGGAGCACAACGGTTCGCTATATGTGGTCTACTCCAACGATGGTGGACGGGGAGCCAACCTCAACAGCGCCGAGCTAGCGGTGATGCCCTTACCCCTTAGGTCCCAATAGTCCGGCGTATTGAAACCGGTGCACCGGTAATGGCATTTCCGAGTCCGCGCCCTTCACGCTTTTCCAGATGATCTCATTGAGTTCGAACATGGGGGCCTGGTCGAAGGTGGAGAGGTTCATTTTCATGGACTCTTCCGCGCCCCAAGCCGTCTTGGCATTGGTTTCCTTGATATCGATCTTCGGCTCGATGAGGGTATAGGAAGCAGTATTGGCGGTCGTGGAAAACGACCGGTACATGGGATTCGCCGCGGCGTCGTACTGGCTCATCGGTTGAAGACCAAGCAACAATTCGATCGTTCTCAACATGGCACTCGTGGTGTAGAGAGTGCTGTCCACTATCGCCAGGCGCGAGTATGGGCTGATGACCAACCCTACAGTCCGGCGGGCATCGACATGGTCGGGACCATCCTGGGCATCATCCTCGATGGAGAAAATGGCCATCTCTGGCCAATACCTCGATGTGGTGAGGCGCTCGATGATCTGCCCCAGCGCATAATCGTTGCTGGCCACGCAGGCTCGTGGGGTGTGCTCGCCGGGACGGGTTCCACGGGTGTGATCCTCGGGAAGTGACATCACGATGAAATTGGGAAGCCGCTTGTTGAGATCAGGACTGTCGTAGTTCTTTTCATAAACCTCGAACTCACTTAGGAACTCCTTGGCATTCTCTGTATCGCGCGCTTCCCAGCAAAGATAATTGGGGGCCACATGTCCATGGA
>CAZORO010000221.1:0-8384 GCA_964581845.1 uncultured bacterium | reverse complement strand
CTCAAGGTTCATATCATGGTTCCAGGAAAGGCTGCACCTCCAAATAATTCACCGCGATTTCTTGACCATCCGGTCCGCCGGGATTTTCTGGAGAGAGCCAATCAGAGAGCACCAATTTAGCGGTTGCGGACCGGGCTCGGAAGACCAACCGGTAATAGTTGAAATAAGCGGGATGATCCTGGTTGTACTCTCCCAAAGTATGAGCATAACAACTGGGATAGATGGCATGAAGGGTCAGGTTGTCCATGCGCTCCACATCGCTAATCCCGATCCCAAGCGCAAGGTCTTGCTTTTGGCCCAGGTGTTGAAGATCCGCCGCGAGGAGCTTCAATGAGTAAGCTCGTCCAGCTTGCAGATTCCGGATTGTTTGAGATATCCGGTTGGCTGATTGAGTAGTTCTCTGAAAGACCAGGAAACGATCACCCTGTGGGGTGCGTGGATAGCGTCCCTGAAGCCAGCTGAAACCATCCATCTCCCCTGGCCGGACACTTCCAGGTTCGGCGGCTTGGACAGTCCATCCCTTGGTTCCCTGGCCGAAATCGGGATTCTCCAAGTGAGTGAGATGATAAGGATCCTGAGTGAGCCGGTCTCTATGTCCCTCGATGGCATAGTGGCGGTAGAGCTGGTGTGCCCAACGAAGGATTTCCTCATCGGCATAACACGAGCTGTACTCCATGATCCCGGCCAGTCTCCAGAGGGTGGGATCGTTGGCCAGCAGGTGGAATTGCATGTCCATGTAGACCTTCAAATCCAAGGCTGGGCTGGTGTTGAGTGTCTCCGGTGGCGCTGAAAGGAAGCCCAGGCAGTAAATCAGGTGTCTCTCTAAGTTGGGGTAGAGGTTCTTCCAGGAATTAAGGGAGGATTGAAGAGAGCTGACGAGACGATCCTCGGCCATCTTGAGGGTGGGCTCCTCGGAAAGGTACTTTTCCACTGCGAAAAGGTCTCCCCTGTCGATCAGCGCCTGGCAAAAGGCTCTACTCTCCGGATCGTTCATCTCATGGAGATCACCACTAAAAGCGTAGAAGGTCTTTTTCTGGAAACGTGGATCGGCGGTGATAAGCCGGTAAGCCTCGCGCCAGACCCGGTATTGCTCCGCGCTTCCTGTAATGAACTCGTCCACAATGATTCCGCTGATCCGGGGGTCGAACAGTAGGGGGGTGCTCTCCCAAACCTTTTGGATTTCCCCGGGACTTGGGAGAGGTC
This sequence comes from uncultured bacterium, assembly GCA_964581845.1. Taxonomy (GTDB): domain Bacteria; phylum Hinthialibacterota; class Hinthialibacteria; order OLB16; family OLB16; genus OLB16. The sequence goes on along the minus strand of CAZORO010000221.1, from coordinate 7,181 downwards.
CGCTGATTCCCGGCAGACCACTGTTCACAATCCATTTGCGTCCCTCATGCCACCACTGTTCGAGGATCTCCTCCTGAACACCACCACCGGTTACAAGGGTGTTGACATGGGGGAGGACATACCCCTCCAGATATCTCCAATCAAAAGAACCCTGAACAGCAAGATGAGGGGTGCAGGGGTAGTATGTGTAGGCGAGCTCCGGGATAGCACGGATCTGAATCCGCAGGTGGCTGTCCGCTTTGACGGAAAGAGAATGGGTGCCTGTTGGAAGATACTGCATTGCCTCAAGCTCTCCTGTTTTAGGCTCGCGCCGGAGAACAAGAGTTGCGGTGGCTCCACCCAAAAGAATGCTACTTTGGCCAATTGGTTCTTCTTGGGATTGAGGACTCAATGAAAAGAAAACCCAGCCTTCGCGTGGGTTGAAAAAAGAGACATCCGCGGTTGTCCGGTCAGGGACCTCTTGGTCAGCCAAGACAGTGACAAAGTTATTCAAGATCTTGAGTTCGGGATGCCCTGGCCATTGGGGCTTTCCAGGCCACTTGAGCTGGTGTGTTTGACGGTAGATTCGGTCTGGCTGAGTGACCTTCACTTTGAGTTCAAAGGTGCAGGCATCCGCCGGAGAGGCTATCTCGAAGGTGGCATCCCCTGTCAGTCGGCCGGCCATCACGACGGTATGGGTGCTTGAATCGATGGAGCTTTCTTCGAGGGAATGAAGCGAAACCTCAACCACCTCATTGCCGCGTTCATTTCCCAACGGGGTCAGATCCAAACGGGCCTTGATCAATTGCCGTGTGGGATCGATCACCATGGTAACCGGGAAGAAAGAAGGGAGCCGACTGACATCCGTTGTCAAACAACAGGGCAATCTTTGAAGGCCGCCACTACCAATCCAATCCACCACGCGCAAAGCAATGAGATTCCTCCTTCCATAACGGAGGAAGGAGCTGACTTCAGTGGCAGTAGGTGAATTCGCGACCGAGTTGTCCAGGGGATATCCATAGGACTTGATCCGGACACCATTGACATACAAGACATACTCATCATTGACCCCACCGAATACCAACCAGACCGGTGAGCCCTTCCAGTCCATAGGAATTTCTGTCCACCGCCGGTACCAGGCCGGGCCATCAAGCTCCGCAAAACCTTGCTCCTCCCATTTGAAGCCCGCCTGGAGGACTGTCCAAGTACCATCAGCGATGTCCTCCCGGTAATAAACCTCCATGTTTGCCGGATCCTCCGTCTCAGGGATAAACCGCCAGTCCTTGGAAATGTCCAGTGTGGATTGAGCGGAGGCGGTGAGGGAAACGAGTAAATGAGAGCAGAATAAGAGACACCACGTTGAGCGCATTAGCCAACCTCCACGAGAGATGTGTTCAACAACAGCCTTAAGAGATCCTATGGTGCAGAACTTCCGATACGATATTCAGTAATGCTTTGGGACGATAGGGTTTTTGGATGAAACCCGAGGCTTGGCTCTCCCTATAACGTTCTGTGACATCGCCCTCGCTGAATCCGCTGGAGAGGATAACAGGGACTGTGGCCGACAAAGAACGTATATGGCTCAATACCTCCGGGCCACTCAGGTTCGGCATGGAAATGTCAAGGATGACAGCGTCAATTTCCATCGGCATTGCCTTGAAGAGATTGACGGCCTGAACACCATCATTTGCGGTGATAACGCGGTATCCTCCCTTACTTAGGACACTCTCCACAAGATCTCTCACATCCTCCTCATCATCCGCCACTAAAATCGTTCCAGAACCCATGCCGAACTCCGTCTCGTTGGGGGCACATACGGGAACGATAGGTCTCTCTCTTGCGGGAAGGTACATCACAAAGGTAGTGCCAGTTCCCTTGGTGCTTCTGACTCGGATACCACCACCATGGGAACGGATGATGCCATGCACGGCAGCCAATCCCAGACCATGGCCCGTGACCTTGGTCGTAAAGAAGGGATCAAAGATCCTTTCCAGTGTTCCGGAGTCCATTCCACAGCCCGTGTCAGCCACCTCGAGGATGACATAGTCGCCAGCCTTGGGAGAGAGGAGCGCGAGTGAACGTGGGTCTTTGTTATTCACAATCGTTTCTGTTCCCGAACGGATGGAAACAGTCCCATTTTCCTCACCGATGGCCTCAGCGGCATTGATAACCAGATTCATGATAACTTGGCGTATTTGAGTGGGATCACCCTCCACGAGCGGAAGGTTCTCTTCGAGCTGACAAGTGAGGTTGATCTTTTTGGAAACGGAGGCGGCAAGGAGCTTCATCAGCTCCCGTGTGGTTTCATTAATATCGAATTTGGAACTGGAGAGTTGGCCACGTCCTGTATAAGCGAGCATTTGATGTGCCAGATCAGCCGCTCTCTGAGTAGCCGAGTCAATGCTTACCAGGTGTTGACGTGCGGGTGACTCCTCGGGGAGTAGGTCGCAAGCAAGGTTGGCGTTGCCCATGATGGTGGTGAGGAGATTATTAAAGTCGTGAGCAATCCCACCCGCCAAGACTCCGAGGCTTTCGAGCTTCTGACTTTCGAGCATTTTCCGTTCAAGGGCGATCTTTTCCTCCTCCGCCCGTACCCGCCCGATCGCCAATGAGATCGCCGCCGCCGCCGAACGGAGCGGTCCCACTTCAGTGATTCCCCATGCCTTCTCTTTTTGGCAGTCATCAAACCTGAGGAATCCATACCATTTTCCCGAGGTCATCAATGGAAAAATCAGAATCGAAAGAGCTCCCTCAGTTTTCAGAATCTCCCTTTCACATTCCGGTAGGGTGGTCACCACTCCACTGATGGATTGGTTCTGTTTCAGTATTTCCATCCAGCGAAACAGAGCTGGTGCGCAGGGAATGCTTTGTCCAAGGGGAAAGACAATACTGTCCGGTATCCCCTCGGCGCACCACTCCGCTTTCTTGCATATCAGCGGACTTCCTTCAGACGAATTGATACTCTCGAAGACCGAGACCCGGCTTGCTCCGGAGGTTTTTCCAAGTCTTGGAAGAATCCGGTCGAAAAGTCCTTCCATACCCGCGTGGCCAAGCAAGGATGCTTGTATCTCGGCCAGACAGGAAAGATGTCTCTCTCTTCTGAGTAAGGTGTCCGCGGTCTCTCTTCTCAGCGTGATATCGCGGGCATCACCCTGGACACCTTCTATGGCTCCATCGGCGCTCGTTACCACCACGAGATTTAGGGAAAGCCAACGGAGTCCACCTGTGTGGTGTTTGAAGAGGATCTCCAGATCGGTTTGCTGGCGACCCGATAAGGCTTCCGTGAATGCTGAGCGGATCAGCGCTTGATGAGTAGATTCGACGAGATCAAAGAGAAGGCTTCCCTCGAGATCCTTGGGGCTGTAGCCGAGGACCGTTTCCCCAGCGCTGTTAGTCAGCTCGATGACACCCTCGTGGCTTGTTTCGAAAATCCAGTTGGGGGTGAGCTCCACCAGACGGCGGTAGCGTTCCTCGCTGAGGCGCAGCTGCCGTTCACTTATATGAGCATTTTGTTCGTTACGGCTGGCGCTAATCGATAACAGTGCCATGGCCCAGGCGAAGGCGCAGTATCCCAGATCAGTTAAGGAGGTGTCGATCGCCATGGCAAATAAGTGAGCTTGGTCTTCAAGTCCAATCGACAAAAAGTACTCTTCAAGCCATTTCAGTTCACAGATTTTTCCGGCGAGGAGGAATGCTCCCCCGGCCACGAAGAAATGGAAAGGCCGGCTGCCTCCATGGTTGGTCCAGACCAGGTAGATCAGACTGATAGCAATGGTTCCGGTTGCGGCGGCATTGAGCAGGAAACAGATGGGCAAATATGGAACTCTGAAGGTCAAGAGAATGTTGGCGGTGATAAAACAGATGGCACCAAAGATCGAGGCGGTGGCGGCAATCAGTTGTTGATACCGCCATTGGTTCGAATCTATTGATGAATGGGCTTGAGGTTTCACGAGAGGAAGACCCTCAGGTCCTGCCATGAGCGGATTGGTTCTCCTCAAGGATGGGAAAACCACCTCTACCCATGCCAGGACTCTTGTCGCGATCAAGGACGGGCGGTTCCTGTTGCGCGATCAGGCCATGCTCCTTTTCAGTTTGCCTCCCAGCCCTTTTCACCTATCCGGAGTGTACTTCTTTTCCGGCGGTTGAGCCTTAAAACCAGTCTTCAGGCATGCTTCAGGCATGACGGTAAGCCCTGGCAAGATGCTGAGCTCCCTCACGGTAGCAGGCAACCATGGATCCATTAAAAGGATAGGTCTTCTGGTTGTTTTCCGTATGGAGTCCAGCCTCTCCGCTTCTTCTGGTTAACGACAATGCGAGATTGGTAGCTGAGCCATTCTCACAGCTGCCACAGATCGCGGATGCCTTCCCCTTCCACCATCAATTTGATGGTTATGTATGGAATAATAGCATAGTATATAAAATAGTTCAAGATGGAAAATAACTTTTTATCACATAATCTCTTCCTCATTCCCGCCATTGGTATGTTGGATTCAAAGAAACCCCTGAATGCAATTAACATCTTCTCTTACGCACTGGCCGCTGGCAGACTCCTCATCGAAAGATCCGGAGTGAAAGACCGCTGGTTTCCTCCCGGTGGTCATGCAAAAGGAGGGAAATATGGAAAAGCGTATCCTTGGCAAGACCGGTCTGGCAGTGACCCAACTGGGGTTTGGTACCGCCGAACTCGGATTTCTGGACATTGCTCAATCCACCTGTGACCAAGTCTTGAATGGTGTCCTGGACTCTGGGATTACCTTGATTGACACGGCGGAGTGTTATGCGGCCGCGGAACAGAAGGTTGGGAATGCGGTTTCATGCCGTAGGGAGGAGTTTGTTCTGGTTACCAAGTGTGGCCACCGTGTGGAAGATGGAGAACCGCCCGAATGGTCTCCAGAAGGCATTACAGCAAGTGCCGAAAGATCCCTCAGACGATTGAAAACAGACCATGTGGATGTCCTATTGTTACACTCCTGTTCAATGGAGGACCTGAAACGGGATGATCTCATCACGGCCCTTCTCAAACTCAAGGAGTGGGGGCTTGCGAGTTATGTGGGCTACAGTGGAGACAACGAGGCTCTCGACTATGCGATCCATATGGGAATCTTCGATTGCATCGAGACCTCTCTCAGTATCTGTGACCAGATCAATCTGGATGGGACCCTGGCACGAGCCACTGAGGCGAACCTGGGGATTCTTATCAAGCGGCCCTTGGCTAACTCCATCTGGCGGGATATGACCCGTTATGGTTCCTTTTATGATGAGTACACTGCCGCTTATACACAGCGATTCAAGGCGATGGGCCTTTCAACTCAAGCCCTTGGATTCGAGGGAGACTGGTTGGAACTGGCGCTTCGTTTCACGGCTTACCAGCCGGGAGTCCATACAGCGATCACTGGTGGGAAGAACCTCGATCACATTCTTGAAAATATAGTTCTGGTGGGGAAGGGGGCCCTTCCCGCTGGAGTGGTTGAAGGAATCCGGAAAGCTTGGATGGAGCATAACGATGGCAGCTGGAAAGGAGAGACTTGATCTCATGCGAAAGTGGCTCACACTCCTCTTCATTGGTGTCTGGATGACTGTTTGTTGCCCATACCGTGCCTTAAGCGAAACAGCCTCGATAACAGTGCCCGGCGTGGTGATTGATCATGTCCCTGCCTCCACCGGTCAATATATCGGCTCCCCCTCGCTGGCGATTCTGCCCGATGGAAAGTATGTCGCCTCCCATGACCTTTTTGGGAAAGGCAGCACGCGGGATCAGACCGTGGTCTTCCAATCCGGTGACAAAGGACAAACCTGGACAAGAATATCGGAGATCACTGGCCAATGGTGGTCATCTCTGTTTTTCCACCAAGGCGCTCTCTATCTGATGGGAACCAGCTGTGAGTATGGTTTCTGCGTGATCCGGAAGTCCTTGGATGGTGGTGTCACCTGGACAATCCCCACAGACAAGTCCAACGGCCTGCTTTTCGATGACGGTAAATATCATACCGCGCCAGTTCCGGTGGTTATCCATAAGGGACGTATCTGGCGGGCAATGGAGGATGCCCAGGGTCCCGGGGATTGGGGATCCCATTTCCGTGCCTTTATGATGTCAGCTCCAGTTGAGAGCGATCTGCTACAGGCCAGCAATTGGACCTCCAGCAACCGGCTGGGAAGGGATCCCTCCTGGCTGGATGGTACCTTCGGTGGCTGGCTGGAGGGGAATGCGGTAGTGACCCCGCAAGGAGGCATCGTGGACATTCTCCGGGCTGATTCCCCCCGTGATGATGAGAAGGCCGCCATCATCGAGATCAGCGAGGATGGCAAGCAAGCCACCTTTGATCCCGCCACGGGTTTTGTGGATTTCCCCGGCGGGTCCAAAAAGTTCTCCATCCGGTATGATGTTGAAACTGGTCTCTATTGGTCCCTGGTGAACTATATCCCCCAAGGCTTCCGGAACAATAAGGCTCCCTCCACCCGGAACACCGTGGCTCTGGTCAGTTCTCCCGATCTGCGAAGTTGGCAGGTGAAAGCTCGGATTCTCCACCATCCCGATGTGTCTGTTCATGCCTTCCAGTACCTCGACTGGCTGTTCGAGGGGAAAGATCTCGCCGTGGTTTCACGGACTGCTTATGACGATGGTCTGGGAGGAGCTCACAATTTCCATGATGCCAACTACATGACCTTTCACCGGATCGAAGGCTTCCGGACACTACAGACCAGTCTGGAGCCGTAACGGCTTGGTAAAAACCTCACCCCTAAATCCCCTCTCCCACAGGGAGAGGGGACTTCACGTTTCTTCTATTCCTTTCACCTCCGCAACCCCACCCCCCTGAGAATCGGCAGAAGGTGGATCTCCCTTCCCGTTCCCGCCTGGCTGGCCTTGAGGCGCGCGATCTCCTTCTGCTGCTCAAGCAGGATGGTCATCACCAGGGCATCGAAGGGGATCGGACGGGTGGCGCAGGAGGCCTCGGCGATGTGGCATTTGGCGTAACGGAAAAGCTGGTCGAAGGCCTCGCGGTCCTCCTTGGTCAGGGCGCGGCGGAAGTTCGACCAGGAGCCGAGCTCATTTTGGAGGTAATTGGTGAAGGTGGGGATGGTTCTGCCCATGTTGGGGGTCCTCCAGAACGAATTGGGGATTGAGGGTCCGCCGGATCATCCGCAGCCAGGGACGGGTCTCCTCCGCCGGTGGATGGTGGGTGATCAGGCATCCGATCCCAGCC
>CAZORO010000220.1:0-8403 GCA_964581845.1 uncultured bacterium | reverse complement strand
TTATCAAAACTTCTTATGTCCCCAGTTGCTTCTCCACATCCTTCAATGCGCTTTCCCGCTCAGAAACGGTTGTCTCCGCGTTCCCAAGCGTCTTCTCTTGTTGTTGCACATTAGCGGTTTCGGGAGTCTTGATCCCCATGTCCACTTCGAACTGCCGAAGCAGATCTTCAGCCTCGGAGGCTTCCTTACGCTGTTCGGCTTCGATCTCCGCGACCCCCTCATGGGAAAGATCGCTGGCGACTCGTACCTTGGCACGATTTATGTCGATCTTGTTTTGGATGACATTTTCCAGCTCGCCAAAATCGGTGGTGACATCGAAGTCGAAACTCTGGGCAAGTGTGGCCATCTCCGCCTCGGCGGAGCTCATCTTGATCTCCGCGTCGTAACGGTGAATCTTGGTTTGGACATCATTGAGTTTGCGGGTTGCATGTTGAATCTTGGTGAGGTAGTTCTGATAACTTGTCTCATGAAGAGACAGCTGGTCCTGATTCTCCTTGAGCTCGTTTTGAGCTCGTTGCAGTTCCAATGCGAACTTCCCCGCGGTGGCACGGTCGTTGATTTTAAGGTAGGCCTTCACTTGAGCGGTCAAATCGGCCACCCGGCGTTCATCGCCTTTCACTTGACGAGTCACGCGCTCGACCAAGGCACGGTATTGTTCGAGCCCGATCCGGCCCTCCTTGAGCTGTTCGACAGCGTTGTCATACTCGAGTTGCATCTGTGCGATGGGATCCGCTTGCCAGAAGAAATTGGCGAGCTTGTTGATTTGGGCCATCAGGGCCCTCCAGAACTTCCTGACCATGTCTGCTCTCCTCTATGAGCACCCACCAATTCATGGGTCGAAAGTGGATTGCCGCATGTAAGCCTTTTCGCGGTTTTTCAACTTGCGGTGATTCTTATCTCCACAAGCCTCAGCTTAATGGGGTCATCGTATCGGAGCTTCATCCAGCATTCAACTAGCTGTGCTTGGTCCAGGGTGTGAGGTCTTTGGTAGCTCCATTATCTCAACATGCCATTAGACATTCGAGATCTGCCAGAGCTGGAAGTAAGGAAGATAGGCCGCGAGAGCCAAAATCAAAACCAAACCCCCGACCGCCAAGATGAGAAGCGCCTCTTGAATCTGCGTGAAGATCTCGATGGCGGAATCTACCTCCTCGGTGAAGGCCTGGGCAGTTTTTTCAAGGGCGCTATCTAAAGTCCCGGATTCATCTCCCACCGCCAGCATGTCAATCATGAGCTGGGGATAAAGCCTGCTTTCCTCCAGGGGTTTGACCAGGTTTCCCCCCTCCTCCACCACCTTCGCGGTGTGTTTGAAAGACTCTGATATGTAGTAGTTGGGCTGAGTCTGGGAGATGATCTTTAAGGTGGGAATGATTGATATTCCGCAGTGCACCAGGGTGGAAAACATACTTGCCACACGGGCGGAAGCGATGCGTGCTCCAAGGTAATTTCCCAACAGAGGCGACTTCAGTTTGAGATAATCCTCAATCATCTTCCCCGGCCTGGTGTGCCGGAACAACACAAGAGCCAGAACAGCGATGAAGGCGGAAAGCAAGATGGCATGCCAATTCCGTAAGCCGAACTGACCGATCGCATCCACAGCGAGTGTCAAAGGCGGAAGGATCACGCGTGGATTGGCTTTGAGGGGCTCCAGGATGTTTGGAAAAACGAACACCACCAGGATGACCAGCACCGCCAGCAAGACAGTGACCGTCAAAAGTGGGTAGACCGAGGCGGCCACTACCTTACGGCGCAAGCGGATCGACTTTTCCAGGTAGACCGAGAGCCGCCGCGCCGATTCATCCAACACACCACCCGTCTCCCCCACCTTGATGATCCCCACCATCATCTCATCGAATACTGTCGGATGGGCCGCCATCGCCGCCGCGACCGTGTTGCCATTCTCCACACTGGAGAGGATCTCCGTGATGATCCGACGGAGCTTGGGGTGGCTGACTCGGCCCGAAAGGATTTTCAAAACCCTTAAGAGAGGAATACCTGCATCCAGCATGATCGACATCTGACGGAAGAACATAGCCACATGAACCTTGGAGACGTGGCGTCTGGCCCAGATGTAGATGCAAATGGGGATGACCGAAATGGCCGCACTGACCAGTATCACGTATCCGAAGAAGTATAGAAACATTGACGGTTACCTTTCGTGATGGGAATACGGCTCCCTTGTCAGTCTTGTTGAAGTACTACTACCCGAGAGACTTCATCGAAACTGGTCAAGCCAGTGAGGATCTTGTTTCTCGCCGAAGTGTCGAGGAGAACCATCCCCTCCTCCATGCCAAGCTGGGTCAGTTCCTTTTCATCATCCCCACGGATAATGGCTTCCTGGACCCTCTCGGTGACCCTGAAAATTTCAAAGATTCCAGTGCGTCCACGGTAACCGGTCCCAAAGCAGGCTGTGCATCCCTTGGCCTCCCACAGCTTCTGTTCCTCCTCCAAGGCGAGGAGTCTTTTCGCCAGGGGCCGTGGAGTGACTTCCTCCTTGCATTCGGGGCACAACAACCTGACCAGCCGTTGCGCGATAACAGCCACCAGCGAGGTGGCGATCTGAAAACGGGGAACCCCCAGGTATTGTAAGGCGGTGAGCGCGCTGACCGCATTGTTAGTGTGCATCGAACTGAATAACAGGTGGCCTGTATTGGCGGCGCGTACGGCGGTCGAGGCGGTTTCTGGGTCACGGATTTCACCGACAAGAAGGATATTGGCGTCCTGCCGGAGAATCGAACGCAATCCCGCCGCGAAGGTAATCCCAATCTTGGGATCCACCTGGACCTGGCTGACTCCAGGGATCTGGTACTCGATCGGGTCTTCCAGAGTGACAATGTTTTTGGTGAGGTGATTGATCTCGGAGATTGCGGTATACAAAGTGGTTGTTTTTCCCGAGCCGATCGGTCCGGTCACCAGAATCATCCCATGCGGACGATGGATCAGCTCCTTGAAAATTCTCAGCCCCTCTTCCTCCAGGCCCAGGTGGGCCAGTCCGTGTAGAACCATCGACTCGTCGTGGAGACGAAGAACAATCTTTTCCCCCAGATTGGTTGGAAGGGATGCGGCACGGAGGTCATGGCGCCGCTCCTCATGATCATAGGAAATATGGCCATCTTGTGGACGTCTGCGCTCCGTAAGGTCCATTCCAGCCAAGACCTTGATCCGTGAGACAGTGGGGATACCCATGTCTCTCGGTATGGTCATGATGTCATAGAGCATCCCATCGATCCGGTAACGGATCCTCAACCCCCGGCTTGTGGGTTCCACGTGGATATCGGTGGCGTGAGTGTGAAGGGCACCCTCAATGATCTTGTTCACCATCTTCACTGCCGAGTCGCTTTCCAGGAGTTCACGGAAAGATTCCTCGTCTGGCTGGATAACCTTGATCCGGTCCGTGACCAAATTGGGTACAACGATGAAATCATCGAGACGTTGCCGCAGTTCTCTCCGGTCGGCTAGGTGCGGGACCACCTCGAGATTGGTCATCATTTCCACTTTCTTGATGGCCGAACGGTTCCGGGGATCGCTCATTGCCAGGTGGAGCTTCTTTCCTTTGCGTTTGAAGGGGAGCAGGTCATGGGTCCGCATGAGGTTATCCGGCACCTGGTGGACAATCTGAAACTCGATGGGGATATCTTTGAGTTGGATACCATCGATGTTGAAATGCCGCTTATACAATTCGCATATCTTCTCGAAGGACAGAAAGCCAAGGGCTAGCATGGCCTGGGAGAAGCGGGTTCCCTCGGCTTTGGCATAAGCTTCAGCTTCAGCATATTGCTCGGGGGTGAGCAAGTTCTCCTTCATCACGATTTTACGTACCGAGGGTCCGCGCTCGGTACGTTCCTCAATTTCCCGCTTGAGCTCCTCGGCCAACTCGTTGAGTGATTCCGGGGCGATGATGCGGTGGTTGACGAGCAACGTGGCGATGGGAGTACTCGTCTCCGCCATCTCGTTGAGTAACTCCTCCCAGCGTTCATGGGTAACAAGACCTTTCTCGATGAGGAGGTGCTCCAGGTACTGTCCCTGTTCGAGAAGCTGCTCCTGGTATTCCGTGCCTTCCTTGTTCCTCTCCTTTTCGCTTGTGAAGGGACGTGTCAGGTCCAGGGTCATCAACTCCATAAGCGTGGAGAGCGAAGGCCCAGAGGAGAGGATCTCTTGGAGACTTTTCTTACTAGGTGAAAAGAGCATGGCGGTAGAACCTCAGTGGTAAGGTTGACTTCTTTCAAGTCCCGGCCAGGACGCCCAGACTCGGGGATGTCCAGACTCAGTCATAAGGAAGTACCAGGTGGCTTCGGCAGTGGAGCCTAGAGTGGGCGATGCGGCCACGGCACAATACAAACGGATAGGTTTCCCGGTTTCGCTCATTGCAGAGGTGGCTGGTTTTGAAACCTCCAGCAGCTCTCCGACCAGGGGTAATGGGGGATCATGGACGGTTACTTGGACCCGTGTTCCATAGTATTCGATAAGTGCCAATGTATCAGGGGGATTCCAAGCCGCGCGATGGACCGCCCCATAACAAGCCCAATCGGCTTGGACTTTTCCCTCGGAACGGCGGCTAATCTCCAGGCTTTCCTGGAGTGTTTTCTCGGCGATGGTGAGAACCAGTGTCACCACCACCATGACTCCCACCGCTAAAACGAGAGCATAACCACGCTCCGCTGGCCGGGAGGTCAGATACTTGTGTCCAGTCATGGTACCCCGCCTCCGGCGAGCACCATCTCACGTGTGACAGGGTGATCACGGTAACGTTCATCGAGAAATCTCCATATCAGCCGGGTATGGGTCCGTGTGGGTGAGGTGATCTCCCGAGTTGCGCTGAGTGTCAGGAATTCCGCCGGCTCGATACTGAAGAGGATGGTTTGTGTCCCCGTGGTAACTCCCTCCGATCCCGTGAAAGGTTCGACCCTACGAACCAGATCCCACTTCTCCTCTCCAGAAAGGCCATACTGAATCTGGTAGGTCACATGCCCCAGGTCTACCGTGTCTGTATCACCTTGAAGAAGAACATCCGCGGCGATCAGGCTGGTTTCGACAGGGGGACCTGTTATGGAACCAATCGTGGTAGAAGCTGACAGGGGATCAGGGAAGCGCGCGGCCAACTCTCTTTCAAGGAGTGTCTGTAGCAAGCGTAGCCTGTCACCGCGTGAGGCCATGCTCAAGTGCTGATTTACGGAACGGTTGCTGGTAAGGAGAAGGTGAAAGGCCATTGAGGCCACGATCAGCATCGAAAACATGCTGGCCAAGAGTTCCAATAAGGAAAGACCCAATTCAGAACGGTGAGTCATCATCATCAACCAGCCTCCCAATCGGGGACCGTGGTGTTGAAGACCATTTGTTCCATTCCCCGCGCGCCAATCCAACTAATGGTCAGTTCCAGGTCCACCAGGCCTTCTCCGGAGGAACCTTGTGGTTGCAGCTGGACCGTGAAATCCGCGTCATATCGATGGACTGGCTCGAGCCCTTCTTGAACTACTTGCCAATTGGGTTCAGCCTTGAGGTTGTTCAACACATCCCGTGCAATTTGGACCGCCGTATCGACCCGCTGGATTTCGATCTGGACAGATTGGAGATGAAGAAGAACTTGAAGAGCGAAAATGGAAAGGAAGGAAACAATCAGAAGCGCAACCGCAGCCTCGATCGCGGTGAAACCGGACCTAAGAGAGAGAAGACTGATCTTCTGGTGGGATCTCGCCACCTTAGGCCACCTGCTTTTCTGGTCCTTTCTCGGGACCGGCCACCCTGCGGGTATTCCGGATGCGGTAGGAGGTGGTTTTGGAGGAGTGCTTCTTGGTTGCTTGGCGTGCAATCCGTTCAGGCACCACACCCTGAGAGGCATCCGTGACCGCCTCGAGGCGGTTAGTGGGTGAGAGGTTTTCCCGCCGTTTTTCCATGCGTTGCAGGCGTTGTGCTCCCAAGACATACCTCTCGCGGTCAAGCGAACGGCAGTAGGGCTCCAGCTTCCCGGCCCGCACCCGGTTGGGATCCAGCAACTCCACACGCTTCACGCTTAACTGTAAACGAATCATGTCGCCCGTCTTCAGGAAGAGAAGATGGCCCCCCTTGATCGCTTCGGGTGTCATATGTCCAATCGCGGCTCCATAGGTCACCCCCGAAAACCGTCCATCTGACAACAGGATCGCCAGTTTCCGCAGTTGGCTGTTACTGTTGATGTGGTGCATGGGGGTGAACATCTCCGGCATCCCATAGGCCTCGGGGCCTTGCCCGCTGATGACAATGGCCACTTTGAACAGTCCCCGTTCGATCATCATGGTGAACAGGCTGGAGCGGTTCATCAGTCCGGCCTCGGCGGGCTCGGGATCACCCTCCATGCGATTGGCCTCGATCATCGCCAGCAATGCCTCCTTGGAGAGAGACTTCTGGTGGCGCAGCGAATCCACCAGATGGGCGTCAGTCAACCCGTTGATGGCTTCATCTTCATTCTCGAAGTAGAGTACATAAAAGACTTTCTCATCGAACTCACGGATCTGCTGGTCACTGAATCCGCTGATTTTTAGGATCGCTGATTCAAAGAAATTACCCCTGAGTACCTCGATTCCAGAAATCGCTCTACGTGGCTTCGACAGGATGATTGGATTCTTCTGGACTCCCTCTGGATCCAGACCTTTCTTGACTGAGAGGCGGTCTTTCCAAGTAGTTCCAGTGACTGTGGGGGAATTTACATTGATGGGAAGGCCATTATCGATCATGGCCTTGTAGAGGGTCTCCATTCCACGGATCCTCCCTTCGCAACACTGCTGGGCCAGGGCGAAAATGTCGCGTCCCTCGGTCAGGGAGTAATCGAAGAGATCCGGCACTGGTTGCGCATTACGGATGCGTTGGTAATCCCACAAGTCAAAACGGAACCCGGCGTACAACATGCAAGCAACCAGATGGTTCATCAAGTTGGTGGATCCACCAGTGCAGGAGTGAACCCGGATCGCATTCTCGATATTACGTGAAACAATGGAGGAGACCGAATAATCCGGCTTGGGTAAAAGCGAGAAGAGGGCTTTGGTGACTATGTTGACTTGAGCTTGAGTGGGAGGACTAATGAGCAACTCGACCGAGGGATGAGTCATTCCGAGAGCGGAAATCACGATCCGCGAGGTATTGCCCGTTCCGTAAAAGGCGCAGATACCTCCTTTCGACTCACAGGTGTGGATGGCGAGCTCCCGCTCAATTCGTTTGTGGTCGGACTTGGTGATCAGGTTGAGTTGTACTGCACGCCTGAGGATGCCTTGGAAAGCCTGATTGGAGCTGCATTGCAGGATGTGCCCAAGGGTCTCATCGAGATCATGGGCGACATGATCATAACCCTTAGCACGTGCCGCACCAGCGATCTTCCGCAATTCCTCCCGCAAAGGTCCTGGAATGGTACCTCCCCGCAAAACATGTGTTGGCACAAAGGTGGCGTGCAAGGGTTGGTCTCCGCGTTGTTGACGAACGGTATCCAAGTTCGCCAGGCCATTCAGAATGCCAAACGGAGATTTGTCACAACCGGAGAGAACGATCGCTGAATGATAGGAGTGCGCCTCCATCTGGTTGACTACGATATCCGAGAGCAGGTTCCGTGACATGAGCGAATATGCCATGCCGATGGTGCTTTGAGCGGTTCCATCGCAGAGCACCGGAACTCCGAAGGAGAAGGGAACTCCCCCCTGTTCCCACACAGCCACCGCGAAGCGGAGACGGACCTCATCATCCATGATATGAGCGGGGTGATCGGAGGAACCGCCAATGATGGCGACACGTGGCGCGTTGTTCTCCAGGCGGTCATAGATGTCACCCAAGGAAACCGCTTTGAAACTCAGTCCAAGTTCCTTCCGGGCACGGTCCAAAAGCGCGGCCACCGTGATCGGTTCATTGGCCTTGCCCTGGACCTGCTCCTGGTAGGGATTGTAGCCCTTCAGTTTGATGTATGTTTCCGCCATGGATGCTGCCCGCTCCTCAAATCGGTCTGGCCACAGCCCGGCAGGGGGCTCCATCGCCTCCTTGAATCTTCAAAGGGAGGCAGATGAAATCCACTTCACCAGCATCGGTTTGACTTAGATCGAGATCTTCAATAATCACTATATCATGGTCGAGAAGAGCTTGGTGGATGAGATCTCCCTCATGCCCGAATGGGCCGATTGAGAGAGAGTCGATTCCTACCAGCTTGACTCCCAGTTCCACCAAATACTCAGCTCCATCTAGGGCGAGGGCTACAAAGTCCGGCTGAAATCCAATGCCCTCAAGACGGCCGTTTGATATAGTCCGGATCAGGAGACGTTCTACTCCCTCTATCCTTTCCGCCACCAACTCGGGCCGCCCGATATGGTCTGTTCTCGAGGAGAAGTCGACTACACGGGCCGGCCCAATCAAAGCTTCCAAACCTATCTCCTCCAGCCGCCGTCCTGTCTGGAT
>CAZORO010000219.1:0-8424 GCA_964581845.1 uncultured bacterium | reverse complement strand
CAATGACTTTGACGGTTAACGGGAAAATCCGTGAAGTCCCCAAAGTCCGGACAGTGGGGGAGCTCCTACGCGTTCTGGAAGTCGACGCTCGTCAGGTTGTTGTTGAGTTGAATGAAACAATCATTCGTAGACCGCAAATCAATGAGACACCGGTTTGTGAGGGTGACCAAGTCGAGATCCTGCGTTTTGTGGGGGGAGGTTGAGACACTGCTTTGGAATATCCTACCTCGGCTAAACCGGCCATTCTCATTGTCGACGATGAAGAGATCATCCGCTCTCTCCTCCTGACCCTCTTCGAGAGGGATGGGCGTTATGATGCTGATGTGGCGGTGGACGGTGTGGATGCACTCGCCAACCTAGAGCGACGTAGCTACTCGCTCATCATAACCGACCTCCAAATGCCCAATCTGGGCGGACTGGGGCTCCTGAAAAAGCTCCGTGAAACACATCCCCAAGTCCCTGTCATCGTTTTCACCGGTTATGGTGACATGCAGGATGCCATCGAGGCTTTGCGGCTGGGAGCCGTTAACTTTTTGCGCAAGCCTTTTGAATTACGGGAAATCCTCCCCTCGGTGGTACGCGCCATCGAGGTCATGACCCGTTCCGAACGGCGTCGGCTGGTCTATGATTACATCGACTCCATCAACCTGAATCTGACCATACCCCCGCGCCTGGATGAGACCGATCCTGTTATTCAACACCTGATCGATCCGTTGGTGCCCCTCCATATCATTCCGGAGGCAGAAATCAAGAACGTATTCCTGGCGCTTGATGAGGTGCTTAGCAACGCTATTTTCTATGGCGCGCTCCAGATCGACCCCACCCTGCGTGAGAACGCCGATGGACATGCCTTGTTTGAGCAGGTCATGGTGGAGCGGGAAACTCACCCGGATTTCGCCTCCCGCAAGATTCAACTCCATGCTGAGTACTCACCCGAAAAAGCCATTTTCAAGGTTAAGGATCCCGGCGATGGATTCGATTACAATAATTTACCCGATCCAACTGACCCGGAGAATTTGCTGAGAGAACACGGACGCGGCCTATTATTAGTCCGGTGTTTCATGGATGACCTTCAATTTAACGAGAAGGGAAATGAAGTTACTCTGATCAAGAACCGGCAGAAATAACAGTTGTTTTGTCAACTCCAGGTTGTGATCACACCGTGGTTTCCAGCCCACTCAACCTTCGTTGGTGGGCTCAGTAGTAATCTGATTGAGCATCTCCTCGATGTAGGCATCACCGGGCGCGAATTGGATGTACTCGGTCAGATATTCAGCTGCTTTCGCCTTGTTTCCGATCCGCCAATTAAGTTCTCCAAGCGATCCTAAGCACTTGATCACCAGGTCCTGACCCTCATTCTTGGGCATGCGCCGTGCTTGGGAAAGGGCGATTTCATAGTGGCGGATAGCCGCGGCTACATTCGATGATTCATAAAGAATTCCCAGGTGGTAATGGGCGCTGGGGTACTCAGGATTGAGCGAGAGGCTTTGCTCATAGGCCTTAATCGCGGCGGCTCGTTTGTCATCACGGTTCTGCTTTTGAATCGCCACTCCCAGATTATACCAATCTTTGTAATCCCCTTCGGTGAGGTTCACCAACTCCTGGAAGGCCTGTTCGGCGTAAAGCCAGGTCTGATTGATTATCTCCTCGAGGTTAGGCGAAGTAGGAGTTCCCACCTCCGCACCGCGTTCCTTGGCCAGGGCATCCGCGCTATAGACCAGTCCCAGTTCACGGTGAGCTTCGACCATGCCGGGGTACCTCTCAACCGTCTTTTTCAAAATCGACTGAGCACCAGCATAATCTCCGCTCGCACGCAGTTCCTTGGCGCGTCCCACATCCAAGCGGGCCACCGCTTTCTTGTACTCGTCATTGCTGGGATCATAACGGATGGCCATTTCCAAGTTCTTGCGTGCCAGCGCGAAATCCCCGGCATCCTCAAGAATCAAACCAAGCTCATAATAAATCTGTGGGTTCTCGGGGAAATCGATTTTCTTGTCGTTAAGGCAGCGGACCGCGCCCTCCAGATCATTGTTCTTGTAATAACGATCCTTGCAGGTCTGAATCTCATACTCAACCTTGCGCTTCCCTTTCAGTCTTTCAGTGTGGAAGGAACGCAGGTCGAGCTCCTCCCGCTCGCGTCCATAGGGTGATGGCAGGGCTTTCTCGACTTCTGGTGTGGGAGGCTCGGGATAGGTGATTTCATCCGGACCAAAAACACGCTCAAAGAACCCTTTTTTCTCCTTCTCGGGTGGGAGGGAATCCAAGGCGGCGGGTTCCCTCTTCACCGTAGATGGAGTTTTGGGGTAACTCTCCTGGGTTGTGAATGAGGGTTTGGTGGTTTCGGTGGAACGTGCTTTTCTTTCGTAGTCGAGTGGAACTGGTGCCTCCGAGGGGAGACGTTTACGTCCACCGAGTCCACGTTCTCCTGGTCTTCCAGTGCTTTTCGCGGCCACCACCCTATCAACTGGCCCGGTCGTCTCAACCGGCTGAGTATCTATTGCCTGAATGAAAACCGGCTCTTCCCCTGTCCACTCAGTCTCCCCGGAGGATGATTGCCGGACCGCCGTTGTGATTTCCGGGGGACTGTCCAAACTGTTCAGGAGACCCCGTCCACCCTTGTGCGGCTTGGTTTTGGGGGGATTCACTTCGGCTGTTCGTTTGGGAACTAGCGTGTCCGGTACAGGGACCGGTTGGCTTTCGGTCGGCTCCCATTTTTCATTCATCGTACGGAATTCCGCGGTTCCCCGTCCCGATCCATAGAGCTCCTCGGTGTCTGCCATGAGTGAATCCACACCCTCCACAGGCCTGGTACGTGGCATAGGAGATTCGATTGTGGTTCTCTCTTCCTGTGAGGGAGAAGGTGGCTTGAGTTCGCTCATCTCACGGAACTTACGGTCCTCATCGAATACATCCACCTGCTCGATTCGAGGGGGGGGACTACCGCTTTTTGTCGCGGAAGCCACAGTCTGAGCGGATATCTGAGAGCCAGATTGCCCCTGAGAAGACCGACGGTTCAGAGGCTCGGCGGGTGCTCCTGTTAGGGACCGGTCCGCCAGTTCCATCTTAGCATTCAATCTTTCAAGGGACTGAATGGCTTCTGGCATGTTGGGATTGCGCGCCAGGGCCAGATCATATTGAGCCTTTGCTTCATTGTTCTTTCCGAGTCTTTCAAGAACCTCACCGAGTTCGAAATGCACTGATGGGCTGGGATGGTAGCGCAAAGCCTCCTGGTACTTGGCGGCCGAGGCCTGCAAATTCCCATCATCACGGAGTTTCTGGGCTTCTTCCTGGCAATCGAGAGAGAGTTTGGCGAGTTCCTTGGGTTCGGTTTTCTTGGGGGCCGAGGAACAACCGCAGAGTCCCACCAGGAGGCAGGCATAAAGCACAGCTCGTGGAAACCTCATGTGAGGAATGGTGAGTGCCAACAGCTTGAATGTCATAGGGTTAACAACATCCCCTCAACCTTCCATCCCCACTGATGAGTCTAGTTCCCAGGTTGGAGGGCGTCAATCAGACTACCATTATCGGGCTAGAATAAGGGGTTCTTTATCCTCTCAGTAGTTCCACCATCCAGAAGGTCATTTCAGTGGTAATGGCGCAACTCTCAAAATCCAGACTGGGTGGCTTGCCTTCCTTCACGCAGGAAAAGAAATGTTCAAGCTCGGCGGTGTGCCCCTTGTCTTGAGCGCGGGAACGCACAGTTGAGCGGCGGCTTCCCTGATAGAGATCGAGCTGGCGGAAGTCATCCAATACGGCGCTTCTTCCTCCCCCATGGACCTCATAACGTTCCTTGGGAACCGCTTCAGCTCCCTCGGAAAGGTAGGAAAGCATAGCAAGTGAACCATCCGCGAAGGAAAAAGTGGCGCTGATGTTCTCTTGTGAGGGAGGGAAGGTTCCTTCCGGACGGATGGATTCCACATGAGTTCTTTGAATATCCGAGCCAGTCCAGAAGCGGAGTAAGTCAATGAAATGACATACTTCTCCAATGATCCTGCCTCCTCCCTCCCTGGGATCGGTTACCCAGGAGCCTTGGGGGAGCCTTCCCGCATTGATCCGCGCGGTGATATGGAGGGGCCATTGCCTTGGTTGAAACCACTGGCGAAGCTGCACGGAGAGAGGAGCGAAACGGCGGTTGAAACCCACCATGAGGATCCGGCCAGTGGATTCCACGGTTTCACGCAACTCTTGAACCTCCTCGGCCTTGATCGCCAAGGGCTTCTCGACAAAGACATCCTTTCCAGCTTGGAGCGCGGCAAGGGCCTGGGAGGCATGGAGATGGTGGCGGGTGGCGATAAGAACCACATTGACCTCGGTATCCTCAAGCACATCCTCCATCCGGCAGGAAAAACGTGGAATGGCATAACGCCTTGCCGTGGCCTCGGCGCTGGCTCCACGCGCGGTGGCAAGACGGACCATCCGGACACCTGGCATCTTGGCAATCCTCGGTAACAGAACCGCGGAGGCGAACTGCCCCGCACCGATGACTCCTATACGCACCTCGCTTTGGGGGAAGTGTTGGTTTGGTGCTGGAACCCGCCTGCCCGGACTCACTGGAGTGGCGTTCACCCCACGGGCTTCATCAAGTTCATAATCCAGGAGAATCCCCAGTGGACGTTCCGTTCCCTTTCCCTCCAATAACGCATAAGCCTCAAGCGCGGCACTGGCCTGAAAACGGTGACTGATCAGTGGAGCGATCCGCAGACGTTTCTGGGCCATGAGTTCCAGCGAGAAGGCCAGGTTGCGCTGCTCGGTGAAGCGTACATATGCATACGGGTAATCATGGCCGCGTTCCTCGTATTCAGGGTCATAACGTCCCGGCCCATAAGAGGTTGAAAGACGCAGCTGGAGTTCCTTGGGATAATAGACCCGGCGGGGAATCTCCATAGGAAACAGGCCCACGGCCACAACTCTGCCGCGCTTGCGTGCTATCCGCCCCGCCAACTCGATTGGATCATTGCTGGAGGTGGCCGCTGTAAGAATGACCGCATCCAAACCCTGTCCGCTGCTCATGGCGAGAGCCATTTCCTCCACCGGACCTGATCGG
Source organism: uncultured bacterium (assembly GCA_964581845.1). GTDB lineage: Bacteria > Hinthialibacterota > Hinthialibacteria > OLB16 > OLB16 > OLB16. The sequence continues at coordinate 3,380 of CAZORO010000219.1, read as the reverse complement.
CTGGATGCCTGATCAGCCCCCATCTCAAGAGCTTTTTGGACCATTACGGGATCCAGGTCGATCCCCAAGACATTGCAGCCCGAGGCCTTGAGTAACTGGACCGTGATCTGCCCCAGGAGACCCAGTCCGATCACTCCCACATTCTCGCCCAACACCACCTCGCCAACCCGCAAGCCCTGCAGGGCAATCGCGCAAAGGGTCGCCGCGCTGGCTTCCTCCAAGGCCACTTCATCGGGCACGGCAGCCACCAGGTTCTTGGGAACGCACACCACTTCGGCGTGGTTCGCATATCCCGCACCAGCACAGGATACCCGTGAGCCGGGATAAATGCCCTCCACTCCCTCTCCAACCTCGATTACCACCCCCGCTGAGCTGTATCCCAGTGGCACAGGTTCTTCGAGACGTGCCCGGACCTTCTGGATGGTGGGGATCAAACCTTCCGAACGGACCTTATCCAGAACTTTGCGGACCTGGTCGGGGCGCTGCCTGGCCTTGGCCAGGAGACTTCCCTTGGCGGTCTCACGCGCGGTACGCTCGGTTCCCGGCGAGACAAAGGAATAGCCATTCCGTACCAGAACATGACCTGGAAGACAGGCTGGTGCAGGCACCTCAGCCAGTGACAATTCACCCGTTCGTAGACTCTGAAGAACCTGCTTCATCAGCGTATTCCGCCTTTCTCCCCAGGGACTCCGCCACGATGTAGAGCGGACGCTGCTTGACCTCGTCAAAAACACGCGCCAGATACTCCCCAATGATCCCGATGCAGAAAATCTGCATTCCTCCCAGCCATAGGATGACCAGGATGATCGAGGCCCAGCCAGGTTGACTGAGTGGATTAAAGATGGCGGTCCAGATCACTAACAAGCCATAAAGGAATCCGACAGCCATTACCATCAACCCCATCACCGTCGCGATCCGTAAGGGTGTAGCTGAGAGCGAAAGGATGCCATCCACTGCAAAGTGACTCATCTTGCGAAGGGTATATTGAGTCTTCCCCGCAAAACGCGCGGGGGCCTCGAAGGGAACCTCAATCTGACGGAAACCAATCCAGGGGATCAGACCACGCAGGAAGCGGGTCCGCTCCGGCATGGCATTCAAGGCATCCACCGCGCGGCGGTCAAGCAGACGGAAATCGGCGGCCCCGGCTGGAATTGGCATCGGCGATAACCGGTTAATCAACCAATAGAAGAGGGACGATGTGCAGCGTTTCAACCATCCCACTGCTTGAGTTTGACTCCGGACCGCCGCCACCACTTCATAACCCTCCCGCCACTTTGCGAGGAACATGGGGATTAACCCCGGCGGGTGCTGCAAGTCAGCATCCATCGTGATGACCGCCCTTCCATGCGCCTCGGTCAGACCAGCGGTGAGCGCGGCCTGGTGCCCAAAATTCCTTGATAAGCGCAACACCCGCACATGAAGATCCTCTTGAACCAGCTCTTTCAGCATGGGGAAGGTCGCATCCATGCTGCCGTCATCCACAAAGAGAATCTCGTATGACACTCCCGATTCCTGAAGAACACGCGTCAACTGTGCATGGAGCTCGGGAATGCATTGCGCCTCATTGTGCGCTGGAATCACGATGGAGATTTCCGGTGTCATAGGGGTGAGTCTATTCAGTGGGGCCAGTAGATCAACCAGCAAGTCCATTGGAGACTATAAAAGACCTCACACCCCGGGCCCCCTCTCCCCGTGGGAAAGGGAGGTCTGGGGATTGGACAATTCACCCCAGGCGGAATTGTCCGGGGGTGAAATGGTGGGGGGAGTATTTCCGGCGTGGCGGGGAATGGTCAGGGAAACACAGGGCGGCGTCCATATGGCGGCGGGCCAGGATGGCGGTGCGGTCCAAACGAGCGCGGAACACGGTCCGATTCCAATAACTTCCATCCGCGGTCACCAACAGTGAGCGCTGAGAGGCGTGTTGATAGCCCATTGGGATCGCATAGCCAGGTTGTGGAGGGAATCTTCAGGCCGTTTTTTTCGAGGATGGTGTCATCGAGCGCCAGGGTGACCGGTCCCGTGAGGTAGCGTTCAAGAAAGGCGTGGATGACGGGTTCGAACAAGGAGTTCTCCTGCCAAGGGCTGCGTGAGAAGATCTTGTAGCCGGCGCTCCAGTCCTGGTGGGCGCGTCCGAGGGCGCAGATGAGGCGGGAAATCATCCGGTTACCAGAGATGATTACATTGGCCAGCGCCTGTTCCATCGCGCGCTGATGGCTGTTGTGGCGGGCGATGGTCTCTTGCCAACCGCTTTGCATGAGGTGCACGAACCTTTCGATGAGCATCATTCCCCTGAAGACGGGAATCCATTCCCTCGTGTTTTTACAGGTCACCTATGCCCCGAACTTGGTCAGCCTCAAGCCGTTCGCCAGCATCAATGGCAGGATGGAGGTTCCCGGAATCGTTCCCAATCCCCCTGCGAGCAGCGCGGTCTCGTTGAAGGCTTGCACCTGATCGGCGCGGCAGTGTTTCGAGTAGATCATCAACGGTACCGGGTGCCAGGAGTGGCTCTTGAGAGGCGAGGGGGTCGAGTGATCGCCGGTCACCGCGATGACATCCGGATTGAGTGACTCTAGACGCGGGATCAACTTGTCGGTGTCCTCGAGCACGTGCACCCGGCCATCGAAGTTGCCATCCTCGCCATAGGAATCAGTCTTCTTCACATGCAGGAAGAAGTAGTCGAAATCCTTCCAGACCTTTTCCAGAATGTCGAACTCTTGTTCGACCGTGTCTTGGCCAAATTCCTGGACCGCCATTCCAGCCAAGCGCGAGACACCCTTGTACATCGGGTAAACCGCGATAGAAGCTGGGGTTAAGTGATAGAGGTCCTTGAAAGATGGAAGCGGCTCGAACAGGTCGATGCCGCGCAGGGTCAACATGTTGGCCTTGGGTTCATCGGCCAGGATCTCCTTAGCTTGATTGAGGAACTCGGTGAAGATTGTGGCGGTCTTGCGGTTCTCCGGGGTATCCACCATGGGAGTTGGGAGAAGTGTCTTCTTGCCGACCGCTTGTGGATCGGTATCCGTGATCTGGCCGCCCAATCCCTCGCCGCGGAGGACCGCCGCCGCACGGTATTCCTTCACATGACGCAAGTGAAACTCCACGCCGCTGATCTTGACACCCGCCTGGAGCTTCTTGATCACCCGCTCCCCCTCCTCGGAGGGAATGCGCCCGGCACGCCGGTCAGTAATCAAGCCATCCTTGTCAATGGTGCAGAAGTTGATGCGCGCGGGAACATCACCCTTCTCCAGTGGGAAATCAACTCCCAGCGCCTCCAAAACTCCACGTCCGATGGTGTACTTGATGGGGTCATAACCAAACAGAGATAGGTGAGCCGGGCCGCTGCCAGGAGTGATTCCGCACCCAATCGGATCGTGGAATCC
>CAZORO010000218.1:0-8464 GCA_964581845.1 uncultured bacterium | reverse complement strand
CTACATCGTGGAGCCCGACCCAAACTACTCCTATACTCTCGCCAAGAACATCAGCGGCTTTGGTTACTCCGCCACCATCTGGGAGGTGACCTCCCAGGCTTGGCGTGACCCCTCGGAGGTCGACCGGACGCTCTGGAAGCACTGGGTCCTGGTCATCATCCCGAATACTGTTGTTCACACGAAAGCTCTGATGTATGCCGGAGCGGGGAACAATGGAGGAACGATACCCAGTTCAGTTGATTCCACTTTACTTTCTGCCGCATTGTTAACCAATTCCATCATCGCCGAAGTGCGGATGGTTCCCAACCAACCCATTAAGTTCGCCGATGAAACTGATCCAAGGTATCTCTTGAGTGGCCGGGTTGAGGATGAGTTGATCGCATATGGATGGGCCAAATACAAGGAGAGCCTGGACGCAAGGCAGGAGGACCCCAATTGGCTTCCTCAGCTTCCTATGACCAAGGCTGTCGTCAAGGCCATGGACCTGGTTCAGGCGGAATATCCCTCGATTACGGGATTCATGGTAGCGGGTGGATCCAAACGAGGATGGGCGGCATGGACAACAGCCGCTGTCGATTCAAGAGTCGAGGCAATTGGTCCCTTGGTGATTGATATCCTGAATGTTAATGAAAGCATGAAGCATCATTGGGAGGCTTATGGTTATTGGGCCGCCGCATTAAGCGATTATGTCGATATGGGTGTCATGAATTGGATAGATACTCCCGAGAGCGAAGCCCTGTTCGGCATCATCGACCCCTATTCATACCGGGACCGGCTGACCATGCCCAAGTTCATTATAAATTCATCAGGAGACCAATTTTTCCTTCCCGACTCATCTCAATTCTATTTCGATGATCTGCTTGGAGAAAAGCACCTTCGTTATGTTCCCAACACGGATCATTCGTTGAATGCGGAGGCTGGATTTAACCTTCTGGCTTACTACCACTCTTATCTCAACGGCATTTCACGTCCAGAGTACTCATGGACCAAGGAATCAGACGGATCTCTGCATGTACAGACCACTTCACCACCCACCGCTGTACGCCTCTGGCAGGCCACCAATACCACGGCACGTAATTTCCGTCTGGACACCATCGGAGCGTCATGGACCAGCACTCCGCTTAGTGGCCAGGGCGGAGGTCTCTATGTGGGCAGTGTTGATGAACCCCCTCAAGGCTGGCGTGCATTCTTTGTGGAACTCGAATTTCCCAGCGGAACAATCTATCCATTCAAGTTCACAACAGAGGTCAGTGTAGTTCCCGATATCCTTCCCTACGCGCCTGAACCAACCCCGACACCGACAGAAAATCCCTCGGATGTAAAAAGGTGGTCTCTATTTGAATGAAATATGGTCCGGTCCAGTGACTACAGCGGCTTTCCGTTATACTCGCCGGTCAGGGTGAGCAAGAACTTTTCAATCAAAAGGGCATCCTTTTCGGTGATCCCGTTAGGCGATTGATACTTGCCCATCGTCATGACCGCATCGCGGATGGTTTTCTGTGTTCCATCATGGAAGTAAGGGGCGGTCTTGTCGATATTGCGTAGATTGGGCACCTTGAAACGGAACTTGTCGGAGTCCTTTTGGGTTACGTTGAAACGTCCGTTGTCACGATTAATCACATTCCCACGATCCGTGAAGTAATCCGCCATCAATCCCATCTTCTCAAAAGACTGGCCTCCCAGAGTCTTGCCCACATGACAGGTGGCGCAGGCATGGTCCTTGAATGCCTGGTAGCCTTGTTTTTCCTCCCCGGTCAACACGTTGGCATCTCCCATGAGATACTTGTCAAAGCGGGAACCGTTCGTGACCAGCGTCTGCTCAAAGGCAGTGATGGTATTCATGACATTTGTGCTATTGAGGCCATCCGGATAAAGCTTGGTGAAAGCAGCCACCACCTCCGGATCCTGCTGGAGCTTGGGGATCACCTCGCCCCAATTGGAGCCCATCTCGATGGGGTTATTGACTGGGCCATCAGCTTGAGCCTGGAGATCAGCTGCACGTCCATCCCAAAACTGGACAAAGTTGAAGCTAGCATTGAAGACAGTCGGCGAATTGATGTCGCCCACCTGCCCATTGATGCCAGTGGAAAAATCCTTCCGGTCGGTACCCCCCTTGTCTAGTCCATGGCAGGAAGCGCAGGAAAGGGTGTTGTCATGCGACAGGCGCACATCATGGAACATCTTGTGACCGAGGGCGGTTTTTTCGGGGTTAACATCTTGGACAACCGGCAATGGCTGAACCGGTTCGTTGGCGTGTTGAGGAGCCACTCCCTCCACTTGGTAATGCTTCTCACGAACCCCACGGATCCAGTTATGGACAGTGTCCTTCTGTGCCTTGGTGAGTTTGCTATCCCAATGCAACACGGCATATTTCAGAGGCGGCATTGAACCGGAGGTCAAGGCATACTCGATCATGGCCAGGGCTGGTTCGGAAACCACCTTCCCGGCCCCGGGATTCAGGGATTCCGCAAGGTTAATGTAAGCGGTCCCTCCCTCGACATCCTTCAAAATCTTGCTCCTGGCTCCCGGCAGGTTCGCGTAGAAGGGCAACTCTTCACCCTCAACATGGCAAACCAGACACTTGGATTGAAGCAGCGCCGCCGCTTGAGCATAACCGGGTTCATCAGTCATTCGAGAAGTCAAAAGCGGACTGACCTTTGGCTTGATAACCAGATTCGCTATGGGCAATGCCAGAGCTATGATCAGAATCAGGACAAGCAAGACGAGGAGCTTCTTCATGGGGATCCACCTCCAAAAAATCGGCAGTCTCAGGGAAAGGCAGCCATACAGTTTCCCAGCCCAAAACCATTGGGACACACTGAAGAGAAATGGTACCAATCTGAAAGTAGTTTTCGTAGATGCAAGATTCCAGGAACCATTCGTTTCACTCCAGTCCCACATTCCGTACCACCAAATCCTCCTGATCGGTCCTGAATAGCCGTAAAAGAACCCCTCCTCCGCTGCCTGGATATTCCAGAAGTTCCGGCAAAACAAGTTCGGTACGAGTCCAGCCGGAACCAGTGATCTCCAGACTAAAGGTTCTCCGGGTTTCCCCGTTTTGTTTGCATTGATACTCGACGCCTATGCTGGCTGCTGTATTGCCTGGATACCATTCCACTATAAGTTTCCGTGTGGTGGCGGGTTGACTTTCTATCAAGTAGGATTCATTCACCCTGTAAAGAAGCGCATTTTGCCAACCCCGCAGAGCAGTGGAGACTCCCCATCCCTTGGGAGTCTCCAGCAGACGTGGGATCATCCCCGCTGAGGCAGGGATCAAGCTGACATGGGTCCCTACAGGTGGTGGAAAGAAATCCAACCCCACTCGCTCCCGCCTCCACTTGGCCTCGACACGTAATGCGGCCCATCCCTCACGAAGGCTGCATGGCATCAGGAAGGTCCGGGCCTCGCTGAGGGAAATGGGGGCTGGAGGGGAGGGAGGAATTAACCAGCCTTCGCCGACTGGTTTTACCTCAAAGGAGATATTATCGAGCCTTCCCTGGACTAAACGGTTGCGGACACGCACCACCAGCCCATCCGTCTCCCACCAGGCCGGTTCCACGAGGAAGGGGAGATCTGGTTCCACAGCTACAGCGAATCCCCACTCCCCTAGCTGGGAAGCGGAGATGGAAGGACTGGCCAGGGCTGGATCAACGGGGCCTTGTGGCAATGGACGGTCGGAGCGGATCCACAAGGTACGGACTCCCTCGGGGCCGGCCAGACGTGTCTTCCTGGAGAGTGCTTCGATCTCCTCCGGACGGGTTCCGAGGACTGTCCGGCCACCCCAAACCACCTCGTCGATGGTACCTCCCACCAACCGGAAACTGAGAAAATCATGCACCTCTGGAAGGATTGGATAAGGGACCCACACCACCTCTCCACTGGCCGGGTTGGGGACTTTTCCCAACGGCAGGAAACCAGAGTAGTGATTGAGGATATCCAGCCAGCCCTGTTCCACGATATTCGAGGTGGAAAAGGTGGAGACCTCCACAGTGGCGCTTGGAATGGGGGGCTGGTCTCCGCCGCGGACATATTTCCGTTCGAACTCGGCCAGCTGGGTTGAGCCTCTCACAAAGGGTCCATAAAGGGATTGGGTACGAATGGTCCGGGTGAAGGCGGGATGATCCTTGATGATTTCCAGATCTCTCTCCGCCGGGGCGAGCAAATCGCTCCAGGTATCGATTTGGCCGGCCACTCCGGGCGGGAATTTGTAGATCCGGTCCGCGCGCTCGACGAAGGCACGCCAGGCCACCAGTCCCTTTTCCATCTCCTTAAACGCCGCCTCGCGGAGTTCCGGCGAGTTCTGGCATAAGGCCAGCGTGAGAAGACGCGCCGCCAGGATCTTGGAACGATAATAAGAGCCGAGCAGCCTTTGGAGCATCAGATCGGCCGCCATGTGCCTTGCCTCGAACTGACGGGGCGAATCTTTTGATAGAACCTCCAAGCGTTGGACAATCTCCTCCAAACGCGCGTTCTGCCGCCGGAGAATCTCGGCGGTCTCCAAAGGGATCCAACGGCGGATGGGTTCCAGTGGCCGGACCACACCGGCAAGTTCATATCCTATGGACTCGAGGATCGAGAGTTCCCGTGCGTCGGAGGCCAGGCTGAAGATAAACTCCAGGATGGACTCAAAGGGGTGTTCCGCCCCGCCCGTGTCCCGGAAGGTGGGGCCAGTGCGGTTTCCCAGAATGCCGTATGGGCCGCCTTCTTCGGGAGCTAAACAGGCTTCAGGATACCAATCGGCTGATTCATGTCTCCAATGGAACCGTGAAACTCTCCAAAGGATGTCTTCTCCGGCGGTTTCCTCCTGGATCAATGCAGGACCAACCTCCGGTCCATAGCCATCCACAAAGAAAGGTTCGAAATTTTTGAGTTCAAGACGGGGATCATAACCAAGCCGTCCCCAGAGGGCATGACGATACCAGTGCTTCTGAAAGCCCCAGCTCCAGGGAATCCGGTTCTCAACCGACTCGCGGTTCAATGTCTCTATCGCATTCTCCTCGCCACGTGGAAAAAAGAGGAAACCGGCTACTCCAGGAGCCCTCCCCGCCTTTCCCATACGGGTGATGATCTGACGGGTGCGGTGATAAAAAGAGGAACGCAGGCAACGTACATCCCTGTCCGTGAGAACCCACAGGATCCCATAATCCTGGGGTTGTTGTTCAAACCATCCACGGTCGGTGAATTGAGGCTCGAGGCAGACCTCGGGATGATCTCCACACCACTTGAGTGCTACTAAGGGAGGCTGGTTGAGATTACGGGCGATCTCGGTCTCGAACACCACGGGATCGAAGCCTTGACCGGAGATGAAAGTGAAAGCCTCTTTGGGCGCCAAGGTTTGCCAGGGAACCAGAAATCCGTCATACCATTGGTTGGCATCACCTGAATCCCTCTCACGGCGCTCATCGGTTGGCCACACTCCCAAGTGGACTCCCGGATAGGCCAATGCCAGTTCAGCGACATCGGTGGACCAGCGATTCTTCCTCTCCGAGGGGGAGTCATTCTCTGGCAGTGAAGTATCCAAGGCGGCATCGGGATTCAACCACAGCGATACCTCCAGCTGCCAGGCATTGGCTTGAGCCACGAGGCCCTTCAGCCGCCGTGAAGCGAGCGCTCCCTCGGAACCGGACCTTTCCAGCAGGTCGCGCACCTGCCCACGGTGGTGAATGATCAACATGTTGAAACGGTTTCTAACAAGATGGCGTGTGAACCGGTTGGAGAAGGCATCCGTGTCATAAACCTGCGCGGCCTTGGGATCCTGGGGCCATTCAATGCCAAAGGCACGAACCTCGAGATAGGGCCTGCCAGTCCGCGGGAACACCTCTGGAAACTCATGGTAGACCGCGATCCGTTCGGCTAGCTCCTGTGCGGCATACAGTAGCCCGCGCTCGCCATTGGAGGTGGCGATGACATAACGGCTGCCGGGAACCTTACGGACCAGATAGCTTTCAGGATGCGAAAGGTTGGGTTCTCCGATCTCGGCCAGACGTTTGAGGATGGTGGGGAATCCAATCAAGATTGCTGTGCCCGTTCCAGGCGGTATCAGGCTGGTATCTTCACACAGCTGGGGAGTAAGCCCGATACGGTCCAGGGCCTCCGAAACCTCGGAGACAACCGGATCATAAACCGAGAGCCTGGGCTGCACCCAGAGGGGAATTACCTCAGGGAATGCAGAGATGGGAAGAAGGCATACAAAAAAGAGCAAACTTAATAGGTGCCGGATCTGAATCTGTTCCGGAGTGGCGAATTCATTCGCCCTCGTCTTGTCATTCCCGCGAAGACGGGAATCCATGACCATGAGGAATATCCGATGGACTGATCGTACCCATGCGAATAAATTCGCTACTCCAGGCCAAGTTAATGTGGAATCTTGACTCAAGAGATCTCTCCGGAACCACCGCTACTGCTCAAACATCTGATAGTAGGCCACCCCCAAACAGATCCAGGCGAAGGCGGTGGTCGCGAAGATCCCTACACAACATACCAGAGCGCCGCTCATGCCGAACATGGCCAGCGAGGATCCCAACAGGAAGGCCTCCAAGACTTGACGGCGGGTGGAGAAGAGTTCCAGAAGCGCGTCCGTAGCGGAGAGCTTCTTCCGCACCGCCAGCAGTGCCGCCAGGGCCAACGTGTGCCCCAGGATCGATTCGGCCAACACTGGTATGAAAAAACGTCCCCAGTAAAGCATCATCGCCAGGCGCCCCGGTAGATCATTAGCGAAGAGCTGTTCCACGAAAATTTGAACAAACCCACACACAACATAAAGTACGACGAACACCACCGCCGCCGGAACAAACACTGCAAGCACTCTTGGATATAAATGAATCCAACCCAGGAAGATCCGGTCCGAGGGTTCCTCCCGCAGCAGGTGAATGGTGGCGAAGGGGACACACAGACTGAATGGGAGCCAGAAAAAAGAGGGGATACCGAAGATATGCGCGGGCAGCCAAAGAACCTGGACCAGGCAAGACACACCTAGGAGCGTGAGGGGGCGTTTGAGGAAAATCCGCCAAGCCCGCGCCACCATCCCCTCAAGATCCAGTCCAAACTCAGCGGCTCCATGTTTTGGCTGATTCACGTTTCAACTCCCCATCACATTTAGATAAACCTGGTAGGTTTCCAGAGCAGCACGCGGCCAGTTGAAGCCCGATGCCTGTCTGATCGCCATCTCCCTTAACCGCCCTAGTTCCGGTTCATTGTCCGCCAACTGGATGATTTTATCCACCCACACCTCTGGTGAATCGATGGGAAGGAGGACTCCTCCCTCTCCCACCACCTCGGGCAGGGATGAGACATTCGATGAAAGAACCACCGCTCCACAAGCCATCGCCTCCACCGCCTGCAATCCGAAACCCTCATACCTCGAGGGGATGAGTACCATCCCGGCACTCCGGTACAGCACGCGCAGGTCGTGACGAGAGAGATACCCTAAAAGGCGCACCTGGCCTCTGAAGGAATTGATCCTGGTCTTCAGATCCTCCTGGAGCCATCCCTTTCCGCCAGCGATCACAAGGGTTGGTGGATCTTTGATTCTTTCGAGAAGGAGTCTATAGACATCCAAAAGGAAGACGAGGTTCTTCCTCGGCTCCAGGGTTCCCACGAAAAGAAAGAATGGTTTTTCCACACCCAAACGGGACAGAACCGCTGTAGATGCCTCCTGGGAGGGTGGAAGGTTGTAGAAAGGATCCGCTGCCTCGTGGATCACCACGACTCGTTCATCAGGCACATCAAACCAATGGCGTAGATCCTCCTTGGTCGACCGCGAAACCGCGATGAGGCGCTCCGCGCGTGCACAACCTCCCGTAATCCGCCGGGTCCAATACTTACGGTAAGCTGCGGGAAGTATCTCCGGATAATGCAGAAACGCGAGGTCGTGAATGGTGGCCACCGCCTTACACGAAAAGCCTTTAGGAACCACCGAAAGCGGGGAGTGCCAGATATCGGGAGGATGGCGTTTGAGTATCAATGGAAGAAGTTGATTCTCCCAGAATGACCGCAGCCGGACCGTGTTGGGATAAGGGAGGATGCGTGACGTAACCCGTTCTCCAAACTGATCGGGGATGGCTTTGTTGAGGAAAAGATCCGCACTCCACTCTTCTTCGAGCATTATGAATCCACGGATGAGGTGGTGGGTGTACCATCCAATGCCAGTCCTCGGCCCCACCAATCCACGCCCATCCCAGGCGATGATCACGAGGCTTCCTCTCCCGGCTTCCAGCGTTGGATTTTATTGTAAAGGGTCCGTCTGGAGACCTGAAGAATTTTTGCCGCTTCCTCACGCCGTCCCTTGACCGCTTCAAGAACCCTTAAGACATGCCGCCGTTCGATTTCCTCCAGTGGCAGGAAAGTCTCTTCTTCATTTTCATGCTTCGGCTTTGAAAATGACTTTTGGGGGGAGGAAATGGGGTGGAAGGTGCGTAGCTCCTCCGGAAGATCGCCGGTTTCGATGGTGTCCCCTTCACACAGT
>CAZORO010000217.1:0-8563 GCA_964581845.1 uncultured bacterium | reverse complement strand
ATCTTCTCAAACTCCCCATCGAGGAGAAGGACAATGACGACCGCGCCCTGGCCGCGCTTGCCCTGATCGAGGGAGATGCAACCCTCTCCATGCTGCTTTATGCCAAGGACCTGGGGATAGCCAACCTTTTGGTCACCGCCGTGGCCAGCCTGTTCGTGGATCAGGACACCCTCTCCGCCGCACCTCCCCTCTTCCAAGGCATTCTGTTGTTCCCCTACCTGGCAGGAGAGACCTTTTTGATCGAACTCGCCAATAGTCACGATATTCAAGACGGAACTCTGGTGAACAGCGAGGATGTAGCCGAACCGATCGGTTTCAAGGAGTGGGAACTGGTGAACTATGTTTATCAGCATCCGCCCCAATCCACCGAACAAATCCTTCATCCCGAGAAGCTTTACGAAAAACCTAATCCGCCGGTTGAAGTGACATTGGAGGAGGGGGTTGTTCAACCACTCGGTGAAGGGTGGAAGACCGTTTGGCAGAACACAGCGGGTGAATACCTGATCCGGACCCTCTTACAGGAGCACATGGCATTTCATGCCGCGGAGAAAGCAGCGGATGGCTGGGGTGGAGACCGTTACTGCCTGGTACGGAACGCTTCCGGGGAGACCGCTTTATTCTGGAAAACCATCTGGGATACTAAAGAGGACGCCGTTGGTTTCCGTGCGGCCTTGGAGAAGGCAGCGGCGGATGGCATGTTTGGGGGGACGGTGGTTCTACTGCCTCCCACAACCCAAAAACCATGCCGTGAAGTCACATTGTGGATTGTGTCAAATCCATCGTACGCGGATCTTGTCAGTCAGGAATCAGAATTATGAGCCGTCTTATCCGTAAAACTCGTTTACGTCTTTTCGGGTGGGGTCTGGTGGACCTTCTTCTCATCCTTGCAGTCAGCGCCGGTGCGGGTCTCGCGGGAATCGTCCTCCTTGAATGCCTGGGGTTAGATGCCCAATGGCAGAGGGGTTATCTGCTGATCTGCCTGGGCGCTACTTTGATTTTGCTCATTCTGAAGCTGCTCCAGGCCGGAATGGCCATGGCCACCCACCACCGTCTGTGCCGCCTGCTAGAGGAAAGCAATCCAGAGTTCCGGAATGATCTGACCACGCTGGATTACCTCCATTCGCATAAGGAGGAGGTCCGGAATCTTGGATACTCGCCGGATCTCATGAAAGCCCTTTCACGGGAGGTGGATGGGCTGCCCGACCCATCCTGGAACCGGATGAAACTGACTCTCTCCGCACGGCGCTGGTTGGTGGCATTGGGAGCAACGGGGATATTGATCATCCCTGTTTTGTGGTTTCTGGCGCCTGATTCCACCTCAAGCGCGTTTCACAAGGCTCTCCTCCAGGGAGAACGCCAGACTCTTCCCAGCCTGACCGAGCTGCAGCTCCCCGGCACCATCGGAGTCCCCCTGCACCATGATCTGGTGATCCCATCGACCGGCGAGTCACGGGCCAGTCTCATCAGGAATGAGGACCTCCCCAGCGGTGAATCCTTCGAGGTTCTCATCAAGGAGCCATTAAAATCCTGGAAATCCGCGGGTTTGGTGAGCCGGGATGATGGCGTTGGGAGCCAGGCATCCGTGGTCCACCTGAGAGTTGACAGCGAGATGGAGGTCCTGCTGCTTTCGGATCATGTACGCTCCACTCCCTGCCGGATCATGCCTGTCTATCCGCCCTCCACGGAATCCTTCGAGGTGGTGGTTCTTCCTCCAGAATATACTCGTCATCCCCAGCGGATTCTTACATCTCCAGCACGGATTGAGGCGATGTCTGGTTCAACCCTGCTATTAAACTGGCGGACCAACAATTTGCTCTCCTCGGCGGCTGTGGAAATTCTGTCGGAAACTGGCGCATACATTTCATCCACTGAACTGGATGTCAGTCAACCCAGAATCCTGGGAACCTCATTAGTTCTCTCACGCAAGTCCATTCTACGTCTACAGCTCAGGGACCACTTCGATCAAACCACGCGAGACCCAGGCCTTCCGCTGTTGGCTTATCCGGATGCGGTTCCGGCGGTGCGGATCCTTTCCCCCAGCCGTGAGACGGTACTCAAAGGCGACCTGTGTGTTCCGCTCCAGGTACTGGCCACCGATGATGTGGCCCTTACACAAGGGACTTTGGTCTACCGTCTGGAGAATGGAACCGGCAGTGGCGAGGTGCGTCAGTCCATCCTCGACTCAGCAGGAACCATCCCCTCCGCGACAACCGTTACCCTCTCGCCGGTGCTGGATCTCAGCTCGGCGAATCTGTGGCCTGGAGAGCAGGCCACTTATTGGATCGAGGTCACCGATTGGCGCGGCCCGGATCGTGCCGGCCAGGTGGGACGTAGTGAAGCCTTCACCGCGCGCTTCCCAACCATCGAGGAAACCCTGGAGGAACAGGCCTCGATGAGATCCAAGACCACGGATGAGTTTAATGAACTGCTGGATGATCAGCGTGAAATCTCACGTCAATTCCGTGAAATGCGCCAAGATCTCCAGAGCAATCAGAAGGGGAAACAGCACGGCGGTCAGAACTGGGAGACACAGAAGAAACTGGAGCAAACAGTCAAACACCAGGAGGAGGTCCAAAAGAAGATCGCCGAGGTAGCTCAGCAATTCGCCGATTCGCTTAAACGGCTCGAGGAGGAGAATGATATCAGCCTGAGGACACTGCAGAAATTCGAGCAGGTTCAGGAGCTCCTTGATCAGCTTCTTTCCGAGGAAGCCAAGCAGATTCTCAAAGAGTTGCAGGAGACCTTGCGGGCCCTTGAGAAAGAGCAATTGCGTCCGGAGGATATGGAGCAAACCGAGGTCAACCTGGCGGAATTCGAAAAGCAGCTCGACCGTCAACTCGAACTCCTCAAAAACATGTGGCTTGAGCAAGAGGCGGAAAAACTCAAAGAGCAGACCGAGCAATTGGCCGAGCTGCAGGAGGAACTCAAGAAGGCCACACAGGAGCTCCAGAAACAGCGTGATCCCACCGCCGCCACCGATGAGGTGGAACTGGACAGTGGTTTAGAGGAGCTGGAAGACCTGGAGGAGGTCCCCAAAGACCTCCAGAAGCAGCTCGAGGAACTCGCTGACCAAGCCCAGGAGGAGGCTAAACTGAAGGAGCAAGAGGAGCAGCTCGCCAAGGCCGGAAAAGAAGCTGGCAAGCAGGAGGGAGAGGAAAAGCCGGAGGGTCCACAATCAGAACAGACTGGAAAGGAGAAAACCGCGGATCAGCAAGCAGGGGAACAACAAAGCTCCGAACAACAAGGAGAACAATCCCAGCAGACAGAGGGAACCGAGCAGGAAAAAGCCGATCAGCAGCCTCCCTCCGAGGAAAAACTCCTCGAGGACCGTCAAGAACAATTGAACCGTGAGACCGAATCGCTACTGGATGAGCTCAAACGTCTTGAGGAGAAGTCCAAGGAGCAGGACAGCCAGTTGGCGAAAAGTCTGCAGGAGATTAACAAGTCCAAGGCCGCCCAATCGGTCTCGAAAAAGCAGCAATCAGCGCTCTCCAAACTCCAGCAGAATCAGCTGAGCCAAGCCTGCAAGAGTCAATCGCGCGCCAAGAAGGATCTCGACCAGATGGCCAGTGCGCTGGGCAGCTGTTGTGGCGGCCACGACATGGAGGAGCAGGCCGCCAAGATGAAAGAGATCCTTGAGCGCGCCTTCCTGCTTTCCGAGAACAGCGAAACCAATGACGTCAACACCTCACGCTACCGTCCCATGCGCACTTGGCCAAATGCTGAAAACATGAGCCGTTTAGGACGTCAGATGGGGATTTTCCGTCAAGAGGCCAACCGTCTGTCCACCGAGTTCAAGAAGGTGGCGGAGAAGAATCCCTTCGCCGATTTCACCGTGGTGAAACGTTTCGATCAAGCGTCAAGGAACTGGGGCGAGAACACTCGTATGATGGAAGAGGCTCCCCCGGTGATTATCAGCGACCGTTCCCACCAGGCGCTGGGGCATGTCAACCTGGCCATCCAGGACCTGCTGGATTCCCTGGAGCAAACGCAATCTCAATCAAGCGGCAGCGGGGGTGGACTGGAGGGCTATTTCCGCGGGCTGAAGGATATGCTGCAGAAACAAAAGCAGCTCAACCAGCAGACCCAGAGCGCCAAGGAGCAAATGGAAGAGGGGAACAAGAACCAGCGTCTTCCCGGTCCCAACGGTAATAAAGAGCAACAAGGAAAAGGTGAGAAGCCTGGTGAGCAGAAGCAGCCAGGCCAGAATGGGGGGGATGGTGGCGCCTCCGAGCAGCTCAAGAAGATGGCGGAGCAGCAGCGGAATATCCGCCGTCAGCTCGAGGAGCTGGAAAAACGCTACAAGGAGGCCAAGGGACGTACCGGCAGCCTTGAAGGTGTGGGGGAAATGATGCAGGAGGTGGAGAAGGAGCTCGACCACAACCGCCTGAACCAGCAGGTAACCGAAACGCAGCAGAAGATCGAGCAACGGCTGCTCGATGCGGAAAAATCGATGCACACCCAAGGTTTCAAGAAAAAACGCAAGGCACTGCCAGCCCCCGGAGAGGCTCCCGAGGCAGTGGTGGAGGAGTCCCCCGCCCTGCCGCAAAAGGAGGAGCCCGAATCACTCGCACGGCTGTTGCGCCAGAACCTCGAGGATGTCTCTCCGCATTGGAGGGAACGCATCCGGAGTTATTATGATAGTCTGTTGAAGATGAATCCGTAGGTTAACAAACTCTGTGGATGGATTGTCATTATGGATTCCCGCTTTCGCAATAATGACGATCTCCAGAATAAATTCGCTGATTCGTCATTCCCGCGAAAGCGGGAATCCACAATGACAGCCCTTTTCAACCAATAAAACTACCTCAACGGTAAAGATAGTCGCCAGATAGAGGGATTGACCAGCCTTTTGCGCTTGATCAAGCACAAGTACAGCTGGTCCTGGAGTTGCACTCCTGGACCAGGGCCTTCTGGGGGAGTTGTACTCCCTCATGATTCTCTCTCAACCTAATCCCAGCGGAGTTCAACTCCGCCAATGTGGTTCCGCCCACGAGTGCAACTCATGGGCGAGCTGAGGTGCGCGAGCTGAAATGATCCTCTAGAGAGGGGCCACGAATGTCTTTTATACAATATAGTCTTGACACCATGATCAGATTCAGATATTATTAACATGGATGTTTTCCAATTCGGCTAGGTGTAGAAACAGCCCATGTAGAGGCTTTTATGCGTTCTGTCAATTCGAGCCATTCACTACTAGAAGGGAGGTGACAGCGGCTCCACTTGTCCCGTATCCGTGATGGGATGGATGGTTTTTCCCATTCTTTCTTGTCCATTCTCCGGTTTTGAATGGGAGAACCTTACGGATCCAAGGGAGGGGAGTAAGGTTTGACACATCAGGAAAGTTGCTTTCAATGCAGTCTTTCACACAATACGAACAAAGGAGAGACAAATGAGGCATGTACCGTTTCTTGCATTGGTGGTGGGATGTTTAATTAGTGCAATAATCACTTCAGGGTACGCTCAGACATACAATGTGTTTAACGACTTTTCCTCAACCAATAATCCGAATGGGGTGTGGAGTTATGAGGATGAATTCGGCACTCTTCTCGGACCGGTGGCCGATTATCTGGGTTCTGGCGATCCGGGTTGGGCAGTAGGTGCTCCTAGTCCTGTGGGCTGGGTCGGGATGACCGCGCCACGGTTTGCTTTCCCAGCAGTTGGTTTCATCGGACATGGAGAGAGGCCTATCGAAACCAGAGGCCAATTTGTATGGACCGCGCCTTCGGCCGGCCGTGTCACCATATCTGGGGGCATTTACAAACCAAATGAACCCACCCAGCCGAACCGCTGCAACACCTGTAACATTCTTTACAATGGCCGTCTATTCAACACAATCGGTGGTTTTCCCTCCGATTGGTCGGCAAATGGTGGCCCCTATGATCAAGTCACCGGGCCAAAACCTTTCTCGTTAAGCGTCGCGGGATCCCAAGGGTTGACATTTCTTGTCAACATGGGAGACCGGATCGCATTTACCAACGAAACCTTTATTGAGTGCCCGGATGACGCTGGATCTTTCCTGGGCTTCGATTTGAGCATTACCTTGGATGGTCAGGATTCCGCGCCGGTGGGAACGCTGGATGACGCCCGCAATGCCTTCGATTATGAGACCAACACAAACCCAGTCTCTGGCAACTGGAGCCTAAGATCCGGCGATGGAAATTTACTGATCCCCAAGGATGTGTTGTTCGGCACCACTCCAGGATGGACCATTGACGGCACGGATACGCCTCCCGCTGTGACTGAGAACGGCGGATTTGCCGCGCCTGATGGCTGGTTGCTCATCCACCCCGGACATGTAAGCCTTGGAACCGCCTCACCGGCCCGGATCCGTTGGACAGCTCCCAAGGAGGGGAATATCACCCTGGGCGGTTATGTCTCCGTCTCCAACCCCGACAACGTGGGGCGCGTGGAGCAAGTCCGGATCGAGCACAATGGAACAACGATCTCGACCTCGCAGCCAATGGGAGACGCCAACATCCTAGCGCCTGCCCCTGATTGGAAGACACGTTACGACCCGCAAGAGCTAACCGAATTCGACGGTGGCGCACCGGCGTTGTCCTTCCACGTAGCGGCCGGTGATATCGTCGACTTCGCTTGCGAACCGCATCCCACTCTTGGAGATGGGAATGGAGATTTCATCGCCGCCGCATTCTATGTCTACCAAACCGAGGGAAGTGCCTCTAATGTCGATGGCTGGTCTCTGTACTAAGTTGAACCGGTTCTCTCATCCGGGAATGTGGCCTTGTCTGGCTGCATTCCTGGCGGGGTTCATCATCGCGGGCGCGGGATGGCCGCAATCCTTCATCGTGGCCGCATCAAACTCCAGCGAGGAAGCTAAAGCTCGAGCGAATCTCATTTGCGATGGAGTCAGCGATCAGGTGGATCTCCTGGCCTCAATCCAAAAAGCTCCCTCAATCCAAACCAGGGTGGCTAACCTCAACGGAACCATTTCATCGCATTCCTGTCTCGGAAAACATTCCGTGGAGTGGTTGCCCGGCGATTACCACTTGAGCGCCACTTTAGTGATACCCGACTGCGCGGACATGGTCATCCAGGCCGAGGGGAGTCATTTGCACTATGAACTCGCATCGGGTGATGCCGTGGTTTTAAGAGGAATGCATCGCTGCCGCTACCGGTTCGGGACCATCGAGAGCCACTCCATCGGCGCGGCTCTGAGTACCGCTCCTCTCGCGGGGGGATCTATGCCATTGGCACTTATGAGCGAGGTCAGCTACACTGGTCTCATCGGTAAGGACCGGCGTGGGAAAGGCCTTTCGATCGGACCAAGGACCTGTACAAACCGTTTCGAGGGAACCGACATCCACAGTTTCGACACGGGGATCTATGTCGCCGATGCACCGGGAACCAAGATCGACACGAACTGGTATTGGGTCAGCTATATCCGTTCCTGCAACACCGCCATCCAGGAAAGCGGCGTGGGTGTTGACAGCTCTGTCTGGCATGTCAACGTGGACGCCAATCTGGATGGCGGTGTAGGAATCCGCACGGCGGCTGAATATGGAAGCTGGTATATCATCATGGGTACCTGGGGACATGAAGGTGTCAATAAAGCCGTCATCCTTGATCCGGGAGCGGAACACAATGTCCTCGAAATTCACCCGCCTCCGGAAACTCATCATTGGGTTGTAGAGGACAACAGCGGCAATAACACCAATGTCATTCTCACGAGCGGACGGCCTCCATACCGCCAACTGGAATCCTCGGTTATGAATTCAAATGTTTACAATGGCAAGTAGTCAAGAGCTTATGAATCAAGACATTTTCATCGTAGACAGTATAAAGGAGCATCATATGCACTCACTTGGAATCACCCATCCAAAACGAACCGGAAGCGGCTTCACGCTTATTGAGCTGCTGATAGTCATCGCTATCATCCTCATTTTGATCGCCATCGCTCTGCCCAATTTCATTGAAGCGCAGATCCGCGCACGAGTGGTCAAGGTCGAGGCTGAGATGAAGGGGGTCGCCACGGCGGTGGAAACCTATCGTACGGATAATCACGGGAGGAATCTCCCCCAGTGGCAACGGAATATGTGGGTCCAATGGTCGGGGGGGTTCGCGCGCGGAGAGGGCAGATTCCTGACCACGCCGATACGCTACCTTACCCGGATCACACCAGATCCATTCAATGAGATTGACGCCAGAGGAGCAAGTAACGAGAGTCTCGAGTTCATCGGCTTTGGGTGGTTTAACGTCGATTGCCTGTATAATTCTTGGCCGGTGGCGATGAAGTCAGGCCCACAACTCTGCTTGGGGGTTGATGCGAAAGGAAGAGCCTTCCGCGGTTACATTGGCATCCACTCACCGATTGGACTGGATAGTGCTGTCCGCGATCTTTACGCAACCGTACCATTCAGCTGGCTCCTTGAATCCATTGGCCCTGACAAAAACGGAGTAAATATCAATAAAGGTGGCGCTTTTTATAATCCGACCAATGGCACGGTCAGCCAGGGAGAAATTTACTATTTCGACACACTTCAGTTCGGAAGAAAGTAGGGCCACCAGTGACCTCACCCCCCTTCGCCCAGCGGGAGAAGGC
>CAZORO010000216.1:0-8581 GCA_964581845.1 uncultured bacterium | reverse complement strand
TCCGTGCCGGAGAGGTTCACCGGATCGCACTAGAAACACCGATTGATGATTTCTTCATGGGAGGCATTGTCAACCGTTATTTCGAGGAATATTCCGGTCCTCTGTACTGGGCTGTTTGGACCAATCCGGTTTTCAAGTAACGCATAGATGGTCTTCACAACCCATATTTTCCTTTTCTACTTCCTTCCCTTTGTCCTTCTCTTATACTATCTCCTTCCAAAAGGTAGAAACTTCTTTCTACTCTGTGTGAGCTATGTATTCTACGGTTGGCATCAACCTTGGTTTGTCTTACTGATGCTTTTAACAACCTGGATCAATTTTCTTTGCGGGCAAGTAATCGCGCGCCCTGGCTCCACAGAGAGCAGCAGGCGTATAGCCTTGACCATTTCAGTCTTGGCCAGTCTGAGTTTGCTTGGATTCTTTAAATATTTCGTCTTCTTACAGAATAACCTGAATGAAATTCTGTATTGGCTGGGTAAAGGACCATTGAATGTATTCCTTGTTACCTTACCGATTGGGATTTCTTTTTATACTTTTCAGAGCTTGAGCTACACAGTCGATTTATACCGCCGTGAATCCCCGCCTGTTCGATCTTTCTACGACTTTGCCTGCTATGTGGCGCTCTTTCCACAACTGATCGCTGGACCTATTGTCCGTTACAGCACGATCGCCGGTCAGCTCGTCCGGAGAAATCACAACCTTCAGGTATTCTCATCCGGTGTCACCCTTTTCATCCTGGGATTTTCAAAGAAGATCCTTCTGGCCAATCCCATGGGTGAGATCGCTGATCCCGTTTTCGCCGCTGAGTCTCCGGCCACTTTGGATGCTTGGTTTGGGGTCACTGCTTATGCATTCCAGATCTATTTTGATTTTTCTGGGTATTCTGACATGGCCATCGGTCTGGGCCGGATGTTTGGATTCGAGTTTCTGCGTAATTTCAACGCGCCATACCTTGCGGACAGCATAACAGATTTCTGGCGGCGTTGGCATATCTCCCTTTCCACATTTCTGAGGGACTATCTGTACATTCCATTGGGGGGCAATCGGAAAGGTAATCTTCGTACTTATCTCAACCTGGCCATCGTTATGTTGTTGGGCGGGCTTTGGCATGGGGCGAGCTGGGTGTTCGTGATTTGGGGAGCCTATCATGGAGCCTTACTTGCCTTTGAGAGATGGCTAGGCAAAGAAAGCCTTTACCACATTCTTCCTCGTGTCATTCGTGTTGTCTTCACCTTTGTCCTTGTTCTTTTCTCATGGGTTCTTTTCCGTTCTACGGACTTGCATGAGGCGTCTCAATTCCTCGGTGCGATGACGGGAGTCAAAGATTCCCAGGGAGGATCCATTCTTCTCGAATCCGAGCTCTACACCTTGGCTCATCTGGTTCCCTTTGTGGTCTGCACGCTTCTCTCGTTCCAGCCTATTCAGGCATTCGATTTGGCGAAAACCCTCACTTGGCCAAAAGCGATCACTGTCTTGTTCTTGTTCGTGGTAGCCATATTCAGCATGATTGTTCAGTCCTTCAATCCATTTCTGTACTATCAATTCTAAGGAAGAAAACGGATGCAGATTGAAAAGACTAAACAACTCTTCTTGATCCTCTCCTTCCTGATGATTATCTTCATTGATAGCTCCACCTTGTTCATCATTCAACTCCTGAGTGGCAGCCGGCCTACTGTTACCGGCCTTTTTTGTCAACTCCCCTCTCAGCGGAATCTACGCGCCTATGAAAGTGATCTTGACAAAGAGTCATGGTTTGTCAGGCATCTGCGTCCCTTTATGCAATCATTACGATTCCTGATTCTGAACGATTTGGGAAAGAAGGCAATTCAGGGGAAAGATGGCTGGTTGTTCTATGATCTTGATGTCCGGTATCTGACTGAGAGATTACCTGATAGTAAGAATCCCGAACCGCCGGGAGATGAGATGATTCAATCGGTCCTTTCGTTCCACAGACGGCTAGCGGAGAGAGGAATCCGCCTCCTTCTACTTCCGGCGCCAGTTAAACCGGGTATTTATCCTGAAAAGCTTACAAACCGCGCATTCAATCCCTCTGTTCATATCAACGGTAAAACACTCAGCCTGCTATCAAAACTTCAGGATGAAGGCGTGGAGGTGGTGGATCTTTTTGATATCTTCCGATCACATTCATTAAATATTCCGCACAATTCCTCCGAACCCCTTTATTTAATCCAGGATACACATTGGTCTCCAACAGGAATGAAACTGGCCGCCAGCTCAGCCGCGAACCGTCTTCTCCAACTCGGTTGGACCGGGCAAGGTACAGTAAACTATACTTTGAAAACTGTGAACCTTTCCAGGTTCGGGGATGTTCTTCGGATGTCCCAGATCCGCATCATCGAGAAACGCTTCACTCCGGAGTCCTTTCAGGCCACTCAAGTCATCAACAGCATGGATCACCAACCCTATGCCGATGATCCCGCATCCGATATCCTCGTAATCGGCGACAGCTTTTTACGCATTTATGAACGTGATGAGCCTGGATCCGGGGGCTTTACCGCTCATCTGGCGCACGAACTCAAAAAGCCACTCACATCCATTATCAACGATGGCGGAGCTTCCACCCTGGTCCGCCAGGAACTCTATCGCAAACCGAACCTGCTCACAGGAAAGAAAGTTGTCATCTGGGAATTTGTCGAAAGAGATATCCGGTTCGGAACAGAGGGTTGGCAGGATGTTCCCTTACCAGGTGAAAAAATAGGAGATGTAAAGATTCAAAGGTGTCAACATAAATAAGAAAATGATTGCGGGTAAGTGTAAATTGAATCCTGGAAATGGGATCATGGAATTGGAGATGGCGGACCTCATGGCGGAGATTGACGTGGCAGCCTATGTCCTGGATGCCTTGCCCAACATGAATGAGGACATGGTGAAGGAACATGTCGAACCATTCGTAAAACGGCTACGTGCGGCGCACAAGGATGTCCCCATCGTGCTTGTCGAAAGCTTGTGTAGGGTCAAAGACTGTAGCTCTGGCGGTTTGTCTCACTCATGGCTTTCTCTTCGGAGGGCGGAAACCTGATCGCAGAGGAGGCCAAACATGAAAACGATCAGTGTGGAGACACTCAGCAGCACCGTCGTATCGCCGATCCCCTGCCCTCCCTCCTGGAAGATGTCAATCCCGAGGCTTACCAAGGCGAGGAAAAAAAGGAATCCCGCTACGGTGAGGAAGACTTTCAAGGGATTAAAAAGAACAGCCAACCGGAGAATCAGGAGAAGCGTCTGTGAGCCATGCTTCCACTGACGGACCGAGCTGGTTCCGGTGCGTTCCAACACAGTGATCGGGACCCACCTGATGGGATGGTGGGTCTTGAGCAAGGCCAACGTACTGGTAGTCGAAAATGAGAATCCTCGTGGCATCAGATGGAGATAACGGACCAGCACCTCTCTCTTCACAATCCTTAGACCGGAATTGAGATCCGGAATCTTTTCTCCCGCGATATAGTTCGCGAACACCTTCAAGAGAGCTTTTCCAGGCCTTCGAATGAGAGGAATGTGGGAATGGCTATCACGGGCACCAATGGCTATGTGGTGGTCATCACAAGCTTCCATCACCTTGGCCACGTCCTCGGCACGATGCTGGCCATCCGCATCGCAGAAGAGAACATACTCCCTTGACACGGCCAGGATCCCAGTCCGCAGAGCGGCTCCATATCCCATTGGATGTTCATGCCGGATGACTCTCGCTCCGGCGTCATGTGCTCTTTCTCCCGTGGAATCGCTGGATCCATCATCGATAACCAGGATCTCCGTCTCCGGGAAACAGTGGTGCAGCTCGGCAGTGATCTTACCAACGGACATCTCCTCGTTGAGTGCCGGGATGATGATCGAAACACGACTTGCTTCCACTGGAGTTGCCCTCGAGGTTTGAAGTTGATAAAAACTTACCACGGCTGGAAAAGAGAAAGAATGGGATCGTGAGGTGGTTCCTTTCTTCTTTATCCAAGAGGAGGCTGGGGGGTGAGGTCTTCTGTTGCTTCACCGGCCCCACAGAACACCTGGGCTACGAAAGATCTCCATAGGGAGAAGACACCTTAAAAAGCCAGTCCAGCATCGCAATCTGGTCTTGCAACGGTTGTTGGGACCAGACTCTCTCCTATCTTTGACACTCCATGCTCTGTAAAGTGCGGTATTTGTAAGTTGAAGAATCGATCCAACTTTTTTTTAAGTGAAGGCCGTCTCATGCAAATCAAAAAACACCCTATGACAAACTTTTTCACAACGGTCCACATGGGCCTGGCAGGAGTTCTGTTCTGCATGGTGGCCGCGAGTCGTCCCTTACTCACGGTGGCGGTTGAATCTCTTCCCCCGGTTGTGAAAGTTGTGGAAGATGGTGAATCCAAAGTTTCCCCGGAGGATTGCCGGGTAACGATTGTGGGGCCAGGGATCAACCAACCCGATTCTTATCCAGGATATGGAGGTTTTGTTGGCTGGAATTCGCCCATCCGTCTCCGGAACGGTGACTGGTTGGTGGGCTTTAGCGCGGGGTACTGGCATGCTTCAGCCCCAACTCCGCTCCATTTCCCGCCAAGTACGATTGCCAACTACCAGAAGATGGGAATGCCTACGGATATTATCGCAACCAGGGGTGGCCGCGCGATGATCATACGATCTTCCGATGAGGGGAAAACCTGGAGCAAACCAGAGACCATGCTCGACACTCCCGATGACGACCGCCATCCAGCGTTTGTCGAATTGCCAGATGGAACTTTGGTGTGTTCGGTGTTCACCTATCCGGGAGCGGAGCTGGATGATATTCAGAAAAATCCTGAGCTGGCCAATCGGACAGGCATCATCCGTTCGTTCGATCATGGCAAAACATGGGAACAGGAGGTCATCCGGCCTCCCTCTCCCTTCCTTTGTGATGAAACCGACGGACCGATGGTGCTGCTAAAGGACGGATCGATTCTGCTTACGATTAGCGGTAAATCAAAGGAAGGAGGACCTGCGCGGGCCGCTGTCTTCACCAGCCATAATTGTGGAGCAACCTGGCAGTTGCTGTCTACCATCAAGGCTGGCCACGACCTCGATGAAGCAAACGCGGCTCAGCTGCCGGATGGACAATTGGTTTTAATGGCGCGTCCTGAAGGAGATATTTGCTGGTCCTCCAATCAAGGTCATACATGGACACCTCCAGTAACTTTTGGAATGCGGCTCTATGCTCCCAGTCTCTACACACTTCGTGATGGAACCCTTGTTTGCCTGCATGGTTCCTATGCGCCTGGCCATGGCGGCTTACGGTTGATCTTCAGCACCGATGGGGGTCATACTTGGATCGCGCCGGCCAAGGACCACGGCTTTCTTGTGGACAAGTGTTATGGATATGGTAAAGCATTCGAGTTACCAGATGGCTCATTACTCATCGCTGATCAGGACACCGGTGGACATTCGTCAGTGGATGCGAAGAACATGTCACTGCGTCTTCTAAAGGTTCGTATCCGTGCTGATCATTCCGGTATCGATCTCCTTCCGGTTTCGAGCCGCTGAGTCTCTATCAATGATGAAAGCGTAGTCTTGCCATAAAAACTGGGAATGTTGGGTGTATCTGGATGGCCGGAGATGAGCGGATCAAGAGGGAGGGAGTGAGGAGTTTTTTTTAGGCTGCGGTATGCGGCTGAATTGAGAGTATTGGGGGTAAAACTTTTACGGTTCTGAAGGATTTGGGCAGCAAAAGGGTGCTTAACTGAATCTTCAGCGCTTGTGGACCACCCTGTTGTGTAGGATTGTCCACCAGCTTGCAACAGGGACCCCCAAGTTGTAATGATCAAGAGGCCAACACTTGTTTCTTACAGAAAGACAGATCATTCTCAGTACAAAAAAGGGTTTTATCAGAGCGTCATTTATTGACCTTCTGCAATTGAATCGCAAATCAAATCAAGTAAGGGGATGATGAATGAGTACCATAGTCACCGGAGCCGCGGGATTCATAGGTTTTCACACTAGTAAACGCCTTTTAGAACGAGGTGAGGGAGTTATTGGAGTCGATAATCTGAACGATTATTATGATGTGTCACTGAAGCAAGCCCGCCTCAACATTCTACAGCAATACCCTCGTTTTTCATTTTATAAGATAGATATATCTGACCAGGAAGCGGTTGCCGATTTGTTCCATTCATCATCGCCTGAGTATGTAATCAACCTTGCCGCGCAAGCAGGCGTGAGGTACTCCCTAATAAATCCATATTCCTATATCCAATCTAATCTTGTCGGATTTGGAAATATCCTTGATGCCTGCCGTTTGCATGAAGTCAAACATTTGGTATATGCATCATCAAGTTCAGTGTATGGTAGCAACAAGATACTCCCTTTCTCTGTAACTCAATCCGTGGACCACCCAGTCAGCCTCTATGCCGCCACCAAGAAAGCAAATGAGCTCATGGCTCACTCTTACAGCCACCTCTTCAATCTTCCGACAACAGGTCTTCGGTTTTTCACCGTATATGGTCCCTGGGGCCGTCCGGATATGGCATGTTTCCTTTTTGCCAAGGCAATCCAGGAGGGTCATCCCATTGATGTCTACAATTATGGCCATATGCGCCGCGATTTTACTTACATTGACGACATCGTGACGGGTGTTCTCCTTACACGTGATAGGATTCCCGCACCAGATCCAGATTACTCTCCAGAACATCCCACGCCTGAATGCAGCTCGGCTCCATACCGATTGTACAATATCGGAAACCACGAATCAGTAGAATTGAATTACCTCATCGAGCTGATCGAGGAGGGTTTGGGCAAGAAAGCAAAACGAAATATGTTACCCATTCAACCGGGAGATGTGGAAGAAACCTGCGCGGATGTGGGAAACCTGATGCGTGATGTGGGATTTAGTCCAAGTACGCCTCTCAAGGTTGGTATAACACACTTCTTGGATTGGTTCCGTAATTACTATTCAGAAAATGAAAGATAGTTCAGGTTACCCATTTCACAGTTTGATAAATGATTCACAGGGAAAAGAGATGAAGATCTTAAACATTGTGGGCGCACGCCCGAATTTCATGAAGATTGCCCCCATTATGGAGGCTTACAAGCCCTATCCAGAAATCAAGCCGATTCTTGTGCATACCGGCCAACACTATGACCAGAAGATGAATGATCTCTTCTTCGATCAGTTGGGGATTCCCCGGCCTGACCTGAATCTTGAGGTGGGTTCGGCCTCGCGGATTGCCCAAACCGCTGAGATCATGCGGCGCTTTGAACCAGTCGTGGCTCATGAAAAGCCGGATGCAGTCCTTGTGGTTGGGGATGTCAACAGCACATTGGCCTGCGGTCTGGTGGCGGTGGATGCCGGAGTGAAACTGATTCATGTCGAGGCGGGCCTGCGCAGCTTCGACCGCACCATGCCGGAGGAGGTCAACCGGATCCTGACTGACTCCATCAGCGATCTTCTCTTCTGCACCGAACAAAGCGGGGTGGACAATCTTCTGCACGAGGGTATCCCACATGAGAAGATCCATCTTGTTGGCAATGTGATGGTGGATACTCTGCTAAAAAACCGTGAACGAGCCGAGCAGAATTCTGTCCTTGAAGGGCTGGGTCTGGAACCGGGGAATTATGCGGTGCTGACCCTCCACCGGCCCTCGAATGTTGATGATGAAACGGTATTTGGCAGATTACTTGATGCCCTCGCCATCATCCAGGAAGACCTTCCCATCATCTTCCCGGTCCACCCACGAACCCGTCAGCGTCTTCAGAACGGGCTTTCAGGAGACCGTGCCGCCGGAATGCGGAACCTGAAACAGGTCGATCCCCTTGGTTACTTGGAATTCTTGAAGCTGATGAGTCATGCGCAAGTGGTGTTGACCGATTCGGGGGGAATCCAGGATGAGACCACGATTTTAGGAGTTCCCTGCCTGACTCTGCGGCACAACACCGAAAGACCTGTCACCTGCCAATCAGGAACCAGCCGTCTTACCGGGACCGATCCTGAAGTCATCATCAATGCCTACCATAAGATCCGTTCCGGTGAGACACGGACCTACAAGGTTCCCGACCTCTGGGATGGAAAGGCGGCGGAACGATTGGTGGCGGTCATATGCAAGGCTTTGAGTTGACCTTAACCTTATCCCGTTTTATTCACCCACTTAAAATCATCAAAGGATATCGTAGCCTCCAAGTGACCTGAAACCTTAGAGATAAGAGGATTTTCAGGGAAGGGGGAGAGCCGTGAGGAACTGTTAACCGGTGACGCGGGTGTGATGTTGTTACGTGAGTTGGATGAACGGCTCGGATTAACCTCCAGTCTGGGAGAGTCTCTGATTGATCGACGGGATCCGGCACTGATCCGCTATACTCTGACAGAATTATTGCGTCAGCGGCTTTACGGTTTCGTTCAGGGGTATCGACATCAGGACGACATGGATCGAACGGCGCACGATCCGGCGATGCGTTTGGCGGTGTGGGAAGGGGGTGGCGAGGCGGTGCTGAAGGAGCGTCTCTCCAGCCAACCGACGCAGTCGCGCTTGTTGGACGCGCTGTCGGAGAAGGGTAACCTAGAGAAAATACGCCACGCGCTGAGCGAGTGGCAGGAACGTTTCACGGTTGCGTCTGGCAAAGGGCGCAA
>CAZORO010000215.1:228-8584 GCA_964581845.1 uncultured bacterium | reverse complement strand
CAACTCGATTTTTACCTCAACGCCATACCGTCAGGCCCCGGTATTGTGCTTGGCACCGTATTCACCGCCTTATCCACTAGTATACATCCTCTTCCCATAGCAGGAGCCAAGGTGCGAATGAGATGTGTGGATGATACCTCCGTGTTGCTTGCCCAATTCCAGACCGAGACCAATGAGGAAGGTTATTTCGAGTTTGCTCCGGTTCCGGTGGGGACCTATAAGCTCGAAGTTTCCAAGGAAGGTTTCCGCACTGAACATCGGCGGGTTCTGGTCACTCCTGGAGAGACAGTGCGCCTTTCCATTGAAATGTTCCCTGACCAGTCAGGTCATGTGGGGGCACTGGAAGGGCATGTTTGGGAAGAAATCGATGCCAACACGGATCAAGTTCCTACACCCATTGAAGGAGCACTTGTTTTTGCTATCCCGGTTAGTTTCCCACTCCCGGTTTCAAACACCCTCTCAGGACTGATCGAGGCCAAGGGGGATAACGACTCCATTCAGTGCACACCACTGATCACCAAGACCGATGAAAGGGGGTATTACCGTTTCGATTCAGTCCCGGCTGGTACGATTGCGGTGGTGGTATTGGCGAAGGGATATATTCCCGCTTTGGACACCACCAAGGTTGCGGCTGGAGAAGTTACGGTCCTGGATTTCTATCTGAAACCAATCGGTGGTGGCCATGATCATTCGAGTTTGTCGGGTGTGATCACTGGACATACCGACTTTCCGACTTTCGCGCCGGTTTATGTAGCGGGAGCGAAAGTGACTCTGATTCCTCTGGATAGTACGGATCCCGCGACCGCGCGTGATGTGGAGGGGCGTAAGCTGATTACCTACACCAACCAGTTTGGAAAATATGAGTTCCCGTGTTTAAGCACCGGCCTTTACCGGATGAAAGTTCAGGCGGATGGGTATCAAGATGCGGAGATAAAGGTTGAGATTCCCGAGAAGACAGCGGTCCATCAAGACTTGGAGCTCATGCCTGTGGAGAGCAAGAGGGCCAAGCTGTTTGGGTATGTGACCGAGCCAAGCACCGGCGGAGTTGCGGGACCAGTGGCTGATGCGACTGTCAGGCTTATACCGGATGACATTCCCATCCCCGCTATTTTCCCGCCACCGAATGTGGGTTATGACCGGATCACTGATGAAAATGGTTATTACCTCTTCGAATCGCTTCCAGCGAAGGGTTATCACGTGGTCGTGCTCAAGGATAGGTACGTTCCAGCCATGGGGCATGTGGACCTTCAACCTGGACAGGAGTTGCGGGCTGATTGGACACTCACACCGTTCGAACCCGTGCCCACTGCGCGCCTTTTTGGTTATGTCACTAAGGCTAATAATGATGGCAGCTCCTCGGGAATACCGATCCAGGGAGCGGAGGTCCGCTTAAGTCCGGAGGATCCAACGACAAACCCCAATTACGCCCCCGGCGATACAGACCTGATCCGGAAAACCGATGAAAATGGGTTTTATGAATTCAAAGGACTCAAGGGCAGCAGATATGTGGCCGCTGCCAGCAAGGATGGTTATGTTTTTGACGTAACACATGTCCAACTGGCCGATGCGGAAGAGAAGCAACTCGATTTTGTTCTGATGCCGATCCACCATGCTCCCGCGACATTGATGGGTGTCATCACCGAGGATGTGGGTATGTTGACTGTGTGGATTCCGATCAGCGGAGCCTCGATCACAATCACAAATGTCAACTCGGAAATGCCCTCCAGAACCACCACCAGCGGTCCCAATGGAGACTACAAATTCGAGGATGTTCCACCAGGGGAATATGAGATTTCAGTAGCCGCGGAAGGTTATCAGAGCGCTGAGGGGTCAGTACACCTTCCTCCAGGTAAAACAGTAATCAAGAACTTCGCGCTGAAGCCGGTTCCGCAGGAGACCGCAAGACTGTTTGGAAAGGTGCTGGAGAAAGGGGACAACGGAGAGCTGACACCACTTGCAGGCGCTACCATCTTTGCGGTTTCCCAAAATGTTTGGAATAGCTTTTCCACTGATGTAACCAGATTTGAGTTTCCACCTCCCTCAAATACTGGTTGTAAAGAAACCAGCGGGGAAGATGGTTCTTATGAATTTGACGCTCTTCCTCCCGGCATTTATTGGGTCTTTGCTTGGAAAGATGGCTACACGAAATCCCATGCGCTTATCGAACTCGAAGCCGGTGACCAGAAAGAGAAGAACTGGAAACTGAGTCTCATCTCCAAGACAGTCCAGGCCCGTCTGTTTGGATATGTGACCGAGAATCTGCCCTCGGGCGAGGTGAAACCTCTTGCCAATGCGTTAGTCCGTCTGATTCCCGACGATGTTGCTATCATCGCCATCTTTCCTCCCCCTTATACTGGCTATGACAGGATGACCGATGAAAACGGTTATTATGAGTTTGACCTGCTTCCAGTGAAGGGTTTCCATGGAGTAGTCATTCTGAACGGCTACACCCCGGAGTTTTTTGATGGAAAACTTTCCGAGGGGGAAATCCTTCAGAAAGATTTTACTCTAGAGGCAGTTGTCAACTACGCCAAGATCAAAGTCGATGTGACTCAGTATGCGCTGACACTCCTGCCAGGACGGATTCCGATCGCAGGTGCCGAAATCAAATTGGTTGAATCGGATGGAGATATCAGGACAGGCCAAACCAACAATGAGGGTTACGAGACCTTTTCACAAGTCACTCCCGGACCGTATGTGATCTCTGTAACAGCCGATGAGTTTGTGAGTCAAACACACACAGGCACGGTCGATCCTGGCGCTGCAATCACTGAATCTTTCCGGCTGGTGCGCGAAGAACAAGGTCCCGCGACGCTGATGGGATATGTCAGCCGTGATATGGGACCGCTGGATGTCTGGATTCCCATTGAGGGAGCGCTAGTGACCTTGGCGGGTGTAAACATGGATGGTTTTCTGACTACCAAGACTGGTGAGGATGGGAAGTATACTTTCAAGGATGTCTCCCCGCGTGATTATGACGTTACCGTCGAAAAGGAGGGATACCTCGCTGAAACGGAGCGAGTTACACTCCATCCGGGCGAGGAGAAGTTCCTCAGTTTCGCCCTCGAAAAGAAACCAGAAAATGAATTCGGAGCGGTATCAGGGACGGTATCTGCAGTCAAACCCAACGGTGAGGCAATCCCCTGGCCAGGATTACCGGTTCGCCTACGGGCAACAACCAGTGATGCCGCAAATGATAAAGTTTTTGAGCGAAATACAATCACTGACAGGAATGGCACCTATCATTTTGATGAAATCCCGCCTGGTGAATATCAGCTGAAGGTGACAATTTTATTCCATGATCCCTTGCGTGAGACTATCGAGGTGATCGCGGGTGAGACCACAATTCAGGATTTCAGTTTTGAGTTGATGCCGGATCTGGTGACAACGGTGGAGTAGAATCAGGGGGTGGTTGATGGCTATCAGCGATACGTGTCATCCATTCGTGCATGGCCGTGCGTAATTGTGCAAGTGTTTTGTGGTGCTCCGCGATGGAAACCAGGTTAGTCATCTCGTAGGGATCCTTATCCTCATCGAAAAGGGCTTCCTCAGAAACATCGGTCAATATGTACTTCCATTGCTTGGAACGGACCATACGATGGCCCATGCCAAGCAAACCACCAACTCCGGTGCACTCGCTGCAAACGAAATCCCGGACCGGCTGGTTGGGATTGGAGAAAAGAGGAAAAAGTGATTGGCCCTCGAGCCAATCCATCCTTGGAACTCCCGCGAGGTCCAAAAGGGTAGGGTAAAGGTCGAGAGATGAAGCAAGCTCCCGGCAGCGGATCCCTTTCACTGGTAGCCCGGACCAATGGACAAACATCGGAACACGCACCGATTCCTCGTGCATCGTGATCTTGTTTCCCAACCCATGGTTTCCCAGGTGGTAGCCATTGTCCGAGAGGAAGATGAGGACGGTATTATCGTGTAATCCACATTCCTTCAGGACCTTTCTCAGTCCACCGATCTGTGTATCGAGGTGGCTGATGGTGGCATAGTAGGCCCGCAGGAACTCGAGGATCTCCTCGCGCGAACGGGGCGGGCCTGCACGCACCCCTTTGTAATTTTTTGTGTGTTCCGAGTCGCGGAAATAATGTTCTCCTGGAAGGCCCTGATTATAGAGACTTCCTTCTGGAGGTGATTCCATGAAGTTCGGATCCACTTGGAGTGTTGTGTTTCGATAGAGACCCAGCCATTCCTCACCGGGATTGAGGGGTATATGCGGTTGCCGTGTTGCTAACCACATGAAAAATGGTTGATTACCAGAAGCGCGCTCTCGAAGAAATGATGCCGCCCAATCGAAAGAACTCCGGTCATCCGCCTCGAAGTGCTCCTCCCCCTCAGCGAATCCGTAATCACAAGGAGGTCCCAGATGGGACTTTCCAGCGAAGCCGGTATGGTATCCATGGGTTGTGAGGACTTGCGCCAATGAAGGATACCGGCGGTTCTCGATTACCGAACTCTTGAATCCATTCGAATTCAAGGCCACTGAGCCATGTTGTTGAGGAAAAACGCCTGTCAGCAGGCTAGCACGGCTGGCCACGCAAATCGGTGATGCCACATAAGTGTTCTCAAAGACGATACCTTCCTCCGCCAGCTGATTCAGGTTGGGTGTCTGAACAAGTGGGTTTGTGTAACCGATGGCGCGGTAGGTCTGGTCATCCGTAAGAATGACAAGGAAATTGGGGTGTTTGGAATCTGCGTGGGCCTTGTGTGTGAACGAATTGACCAGATTCAGTCCCGTAGTCCCCAATACAGCCTGTTTCAGGAATCCTCTTCGATCCATAAAGCCCTCCTTGCTTGAGGAGTATCCCAGGTTGTTCTATCTTGCGGGTATTCCCAGAATCCACTTCGCCCTGCGGACCACATAAGGACTCTTATCATCGAGGGCCTTCTTAAAAGCTTCCGCCACCTGTTCGTTTTGAAGACCAACCAGCTCGAGGATCGCCACTGCCGATAACCGTGCATAGGGATTCTCATTGCTCATGAGTTCAAGAGCAACCGGAAGACCCAAGTTTTCCTTTCCATGCTTTACCAGGGCGTAGGCGGAGCTCAAACGTGGCCCCACCTCTTTTCTGCGTATGGATTTGACAAGGGCAGTAAGGACATTTTCTGAAAGATCATCGACCTC
Organism: uncultured bacterium; assembly: GCA_964581845.1. GTDB lineage: Bacteria > Hinthialibacterota > Hinthialibacteria > OLB16 > OLB16 > OLB16. The sequence goes on along the minus strand of CAZORO010000215.1, from coordinate 3,453 downwards.
CCCAAGGCCGTGTCCAGCCCAATAGGCGATATTGGGATCACTATCCTCCAAAGCCTTCACTAAAACAGGGACAACCGGTTCTCCAAGGATTCCAAGCGCCTTGATTCCACGGTATCTGATCAGGGGATCCTTATCATTGAGATCCTTAATCCACGCATTGGCCTGCTTTCCGAACACCCCCAACGAACCGGCCTCATCGGGGAGAAGAGAATACTGTGAAAAAGAATTTTCCTCCACCGGCTTTCCACCGGCCGCCAGCCAGTTCGCGAGCTCAAATTCCGGGATTAGTCCCACATCCCTTGTTTCGATCATCCAACGGTCCAGCTCCCCACGGAGCATGTCGAGAGTGTTCTTGTGAGTGGCCTCACCCGCAAGATTGGTGACTTCATAGGGGTCGTTCAAGGTATCATACAACTCTTCAACAGGCTTCTCGGTAAGGAATAGAAGCTCCTGCGGCCCTGATAACCTTTCCTCTTTATTGACTCTGCGCAGTTCCCGCATCATAGGAAAGCTTTCTGGATAGGTGAGGGGCTGGTCATACGGAATTTTTGGCTCATAGTTCCGGATATACCTGAAACGATGATTACGCACCGCACGGATCGTGTCATAACGCTCATCCATGCGGTCTCGCGTGAAGAAAACCATATTTCTGGGTGGTTGTGTGGCTTTGCCGAGGAAGGCGGATCCCTGCATGTAGTTGGGAATGGGTTCTTCGGTGATCGACAGGACCGTCGGAGCAAGATCGATAAAACTGACGAGACGATCCGAGACACTGCCAGGATCGATTTGACCAGGCCACCGGATGATCATGGGGACATGAGTTCCTGAATCATAGAGCCAGCGCTTACAGTGCGGCGCTCCCACGCCATGATCGCTGAAAAAGAACACAGCTGTATTCTCCGCCAATCCGTCTTCCTCCAGCTCCTGGAGGATTTTTCCGGCTTGACGGTCCATGGCGGTGATCAGGTCGTAATAGTGGGCCCAGTGTTTCTGGATGACTTCTGTATCTGGATAGAAAGGAGGGATTTGAATCTTCGATGGATCATGCGGTTCGAGACCCTCAAGCAGGACCAGGTTGTTTGGACCCAGGTCTTTCGGCAAAGTCCCAATCATGGATTCATGGGTAATCGTGAAGTTAAAAACCGCGAAGAAGGGTTGATCCTTTTCTGGCCGGTTCCGGAAATGGGCTTTACCGCTGGATTCATCCCATGCGGTAGGTGGAGTTTTGAAATTGTAGTCTTCTTTCTGGTTATTGGTGCAGTAGTAACCCGCGCCGCGAAGATATTCGGTGAAGCATTTCACTGTTTTTGGAAGATCGATTTGGCTACGCATATGAAGCGTTCCAAGTGTGGAGGGGTAGACCCCTGTAATGATGCTCGAGCGGCTTGGAGCGCAGACGGGGCAGACCGAGAAAGCATTGTCAAAGCGGATGCCACCCGAAGCGAGTCTGTCCAGGTTGGGTGTTCGAGCTTGTGGGTCACCATAACACCCCATATTGGGGCTCATGTCCTCACAGGTCAGCCAGAGGATGTTGGGCCGCTTTTCATTCTCTGTTCCTAAACTCAAGATAGGTGTGGAGAAGGCGGCTAATGCCGCTGTACTGTTTTTAATGAATCTACGGCGTTTCATGATTCCTCCTCAGATCCACGCAGACCAGCGTGCCCTCCGAGTTCCGGCAATACACTAGGCCGTTTGAAAGAACTGGCAAGGTCCAGCATTTGCCACCCAAAACCTGGCTACGCGAGAGCTCGTGGTATCCATCAGGTGCGGCATCCGCGCATACCAGTTCCCCATCGCCCGTAAGGGCGAGAATCTTGCCCCCCGCGATGATGAGTGATCCCTTACTCACAGATGGCTCACTCCAGCATGCCTCTCCGGTCCGGAAAATCAGGCAACGAAGCTCTCCTTGACTCGGGTTGTTCACATTGCCATCGAAGCCATAGAAATTATCTTCCCAAAGAATCGAATTGCTGAAATGATTGCGCATATTCCGATTTTTCCAGTGGGACTTAAGTTCCCCTGCGGGTGTTAAACCAAGCAGTTCGCAACCTTGATCATATCCCGCGCTGACAAAAATAGAGGAGCCATGGATAATTGGGGAAGCCACATTGACCCCATCGAAGGTTGTAAGATCATGTTGAGCCACCTTGGTTCCATCGCTCAGGTTGACAATCACAAGGCCAAGGTGATTCATCGAAGCCCCCAACAATCTTCCCTGAAAAGAGAAGGGAATGACCGAGGCAAAGGCCATGGGGTAATCTTGGGAACGCCACAAGAGACTTCCATCGGATGTCCTGAATGCCACGATCGGGCCAACATCCAGGATGATACGTCCTTCCTCCACCCAAGGGGAACCGGTAAAACCCAGTTCGTGAACCTTCAATCCGAGTTCCTCCGGAAGGTTCTTTTTCCAGATGAGTTTCCCATCGGTATCTGAAAGGCGGACTAGCTGCCCATCCTTACCGAAAGTGATCACGGATCCATCGGATACCGAAGGAGAACCACAAGGACCGCCTTCATGTTGGAAGGCATATGGTTTCGCGGGATAGGAATATCGCCAGACCTCCTTACCAGTCTTGGACTCCAGGCAGAGAACAGATTCCAGACCGTCTTTGAAACCCATGGTGAAAAGGCGGCCTCCTGCTACACATACTGGGGAGAAACCAGTACCAACGAAGGTCTGCCAAAGAGTTGGAGGATCCTCACGCCAGCTGGATAACCAGCCGGTTTCGGTTGAAATGCCGTTGCGCGTGGGTCCGAGGAATTGAGGCCAGTCCGCGCCAAAGGTTTGGAGTGAGCCAATAACCAGGAAGGCTGACAGGGACAGGAGAACAGTCAGTACTCCAAACCGGTTAAGGTCATCCATGAGCGTTTGGATACCCTACCTCTGGTTAGGGCATTTGCCTCTGAGCAGATTGAGAACTTCCTGAGCGTTGAAGGCCCGGCCCTCTGCTAGTGATTTGGATTGGATGGATTGGAGGAGCGAATCTTTCTCCTTTTGAGTAAGGGTCAAATTCATCTCTTTCAGCAAGAGCTCCAATGATTGAAGGCCATTTTTATACCCCAAAACTAGCTCTGGTTGTTTTTGTCCCACCAGATCCCACCGGTATGGAAAAGACTTGGTGGCGGCGCTCGCATCCCTTGCGAGAAAGTATGCGGTCTGGTTGAGATCGAACTCGATGTCGAAGATCTTTTCCCCGATCACCGGTGCATTCGCCGCTGGCT
>CAZORO010000215.1:0-218 GCA_964581845.1 uncultured bacterium | reverse complement strand
GCATGAGTTTCGAAAGATCAACTCCAGTTTCGCACCCCAGGAAGAGTTTTATCCCAAGAGCGGCCTCCTCAAGGGCTGCGTTTCCCGCTCTTTCTCCCAGCCCGAAGATGGAGACATGGGCCACCTGGGCTCCATGGGCGGCCGCCATGAGTGTATTGGCCGTGGCGGCTCCAAAATCATTATGGAAATGGGCTTCGATGGGGACCTGGGTCGTCTTG
>CAZORO010000214.1:0-8585 GCA_964581845.1 uncultured bacterium | reverse complement strand
ATTCAGGATTGTGTGTTTCGACCCAGAACCCAAGGCGTTTGCTCGCATGGGTGGTCAGATTACGCATCTGAGCGAAGGAATAGTGAGTCTGTGACATCCTCGGTTTGACAATCTTTCCCGGCTCTCCGAAGCGGAAGTCGATGCTGTTGTAGGGGTAAATGTCGTAAACAAATAAATCGCTGAAATCCCCACCCCAGTGGATGACATCATCAATGGCCACCTCACTGTGTGAGCCACAACCACCTCCAAAGGTATTATGGCTGTCATGGGTGAGTGTGAAGGTTACCTCAGGGCTGATTTCCTTAATGATCCTGTAGACCTGACGCCAGCCATCCGCGTAAATACCCGACTGAAAGTTCAGAAAATCACCTAGCTTCTTGGGGTTATTCCGGACCGAGCCGAGATCGATGGGCATTTCGTACCCATACCGTTTCAGGAACTCCGCTTTGTCTTCGCGGGCATAGCTAAAGGATTTGGGGCCCGCATGGAATGGTTCATCCTGGAAAGTGAAGGCATTGAACAGCCGTGTTATGTTGCGGATTGACTTGAGGGATTCCGTGGCCACTTTCCTCACCGCGATAGGATACTCCGGAGAATAGACACTGATTCCGGGAGGTGCATCTCTTCCAAACAGTTCATAGGCTCCGAGATGTATGGAAATAAACATCCCTTGCGACTGAGCATAAGAAAGGATCAGTTTGTCCTCCTCAGGGGGACGTCCCGTAGGGGCTTCGATGCCAGTAAATCCATGCGCCAGGATGTTATCGATGGTCTCCTTGATGACTGTTTCGGAGAGAGGGCCTTCCTCACCATGCCAGCCTTTGCCTGAGGGAACAGGGGAGAATTGGGAACAGACAGGCAGTGTTCCCAGATCCTGAGGACCCAATGCCGATACATAGAGACAGCACGCTAGGATATTTGCTATCGCCATTCCAGTTTCTCCTTCCAGCGTATGGATTCTGATGAGCACATCCTGCTCATCATTGATTTGATTGATTCAGACCGGGAGTACCCTCCTGAGATCCCTTCCAGTTCGCATACTCCTTCTCAACATCCTCGCGTCCCGCGAAAGGTTTGATCACAACCCTCGCGCGGTAGCCATAGGTTTTTCCAACCTCAGGCTTGTGGATGACGAACTGCCAATCCCAAGCGGGACTGTGGGGATCGGGTTGGTTGTTGGAATCGCGGATGAAGTTCCATAGCGCGAAGCGGATGGTCTCGCTCTGGTCGAACATCATGATGTAAACAAGCGTGTCGTCCTGGGTGGCGGGATCATTGTCTCCATCGATGAGTCCATAATAGAAAGGCTTTGTGAACTTCTTTGTAGGGTGTTCGAGGATGTTCAGGGTGGCGGTCTCCTTCTCATAAGGGAGATCCGGAACATCCTTAAATGACACAGTTCCCGTTTCAAAGCCTTGAGGCAGATCCTCCCCAAAACGGATCCAGCCATGCCTGTCTCCCTCCTGCCCCAGGAAATGGATGCACCTTTCACGTGTCCTGTGCATGTAACTCGCCCACATGAAGGCCGCATAGCCCAAAGGGAAACGATCAGCCGATGGAGTGACCTCGAATTGGATATCGATCGCATTGGGACTTGCCATCTGGTAGGTCATGGAACAACCCATATTCCAGGAGGAGTGTTCCATGGGCCAATGAAGTGAGGCGCTGGAGGTGGAGATGGAAACCAGTTCGCAGACATCCTTACGAGGAGTGAACATGCAAATGCCCTTATCCGCGGCGGAGCCATTAAAGATATGTTCGAAATTCAGACCGACAAGGTCTGGCCTGAAAACAGGCTTACCGGGATAGTGCCTGTAACAGAGGGGATTAAAACCACTTCCCTGATGCATGGCATTGGAGACATTGTCGAGTAAACGCCCAGTGAAATCCGGGGACTCCAAAAGAATCTCATGTCCCAACGGTGGTTGGGGTGCTTGTGCGGACTCCCCTCCCCCTTGCGCCTCAGGAATAAAGGGATTCAAAGTGGAAATCAACAATACACAAACGAGGTAAGGCCTGTTTGTATTAGCCATAGAATGTATGGAATTGTTCCCATGGTGAGCCAGTAAAGAGCGGAGATCAAGGCCGATAGAAAAGTTTATATAAAATTGCCGCTATTCGTTGCGACTCAAGTCTGGCAGAATCGTAATAAAAGGGTGCCCATTGTTGTATGGGGTGTTGGATTGAGGAAAACCCCGGTGACTGAACTGCTTTGCGTAGTCAAAATCCATGATGTTGCCTAGTAAAGATTTGAATCCATCAATCATTCAGGGATCCCTGGATGAAGAACTCGCCGAGTACCAGCAAGAGATCATTGATTTCTCGCCCGAGGAACTGCGTGCGATGGTGGTCCTTGATGCGGTTGTTGGACGTACCCTGGATTCCTTGAAACTGAACCTCCTGTTCGACCGTTTGTTCCATGATCTGGGCTTCCAATCCGAGATTCAGGTGGTCACGGACAAGGATGAACTGCCCGAGGAACCTCCCACGGGTACTCCGGGCGCGCCAATCCGGTTCTTTTTCCCCTCTCTGTTGGAAACCGGTGATGATGAGTTCACGGGTTGGATCGATCTCATGCCACTCCAGCCTGGCCGTCATGTCACCGATCGAGAATGGCGGTTTCTTCACTTTTTCTGCCGTCAAGTATGGGCAGTTCTCGCGCACCAATGGCTGTATCAGAATCTCTCACGCACCCAAGAACGTTTGCGGTCCGCTCTGAACACGGTTCAGGAGGTTTCCGCTTTTGTAGGCCATGAGATCCGGAGCCCCATCTCATCTCTTCTCTCCCTTGGTTACCTGATGGAGGACGATATCCGTGAGATGGGCCGTCAATCCTCCCAGGGGAGTGATGATCTAAAACCGGTGACTGATAAAATGGCCCAGATGGTGGCCCTTTTGCAAAAGATCACACGCGCGACTTATCTCTTGGGGACTCTCGAGTTCGATCCCGTTCACATGAGCCGTGATGTCGAATGGGTGGAGGTGGGACGTAGCCTGTTGGTCACAGCCTCGACTGCTTATTCATTTGATATCCGCCGCCGGCGGCTGATGGTTGTGATCCGCCGCCAGTCCAGTTTCTCTCATGAACATGTCCTTGTGCATAGGGCTTGGTTCGAGGCAATTTTTGACAACCTCTTGGGAAACTCGGTCAAGTACTCCAGCGAAGGAGGCAGAATCGACATTTCGATCCTGCGGCGCGAGGGTTTCTACTTCATTCATGTCAGCAATCCAGTAGACCATCCACCCGCACCTGAACGGCTCAACCGGCTTTTTGAGAAGGGTTACCGAGGGGAGGACACAGGTTTCAGCATTCAAACAATCGGGGCAAACCAGGGATTGGGGCTCTATTTTATAAACCGGATTATCACGTTGGGATATGGCGGGAGGATCCGGGTATGGTTGGACTCCTTCAGGAATACGGATGGCGCGGGTGAGGGAGACACAGTTGAAACTCAGGTGTTTGGCGATCCCGATTCTCTGGCGCCCGAGTTTTCACCCTATTTCCACATCGAGATCAGGATCCCGGAGGAGGCTCTGCTTGGAATGGGGGACTGATTCTGGGATGCGCTCCGCCTCAAGACGTTGTCTGTAAGTCTGGAGGATGCTGATTACCGCGTGGACCGAATCCAGGTCGCTCATCTTCTCCCGGACAAACTTGTTCCCGGGCATTCCCTTAAGATAGCAGGCCAAGTGCTTGCGAAATTCGATCGCGCCTCGTAAATCTCCCTTTTCCTTGGCGAGAAGATCCAAGTGTTCGATGGCGATATCGATCCTTGATTCGTAATCCGGGGGATGAGCCTCAGGATCCTCGAGGCAGCGGAAGATCCAAGGTGCCCCCAGTGCGGCACGTCCCACCATGACCGCCTCGCACCCTGTTACTTCCCTCATGCGAAGCACATCCTGCCGGGTGTGCACATCTCCGTTACCAATCACGGGGATGGAGACTGCCTCCTTAACACGTGCAATCACCTCCCAACTGGCCTGTCCCTTGAATGCCTGTGTCCTTGTGCGTGGATGGACAGTCACCGCCTTGGCCCCCTCCGTTTCGGCGATATGAGCCACCTCCACCGCATTACGGCAATTATCATCCCATCCTGCCCGCAGTTTCACGCTCACTGGTTTACCGATCCGCGACGCCATAGCATGAATAATCCGGGCAACTAGTCCGGGTTCACGCATCAGCGCGGAACCTCCACCACCTCGCACGATCCGCTTGGCCGGGCAGCCGAGATTGATATCCACCGCGTCGGCCCCCAATTCGACACACATGGCGGCCGCCTCTGCCATCACCTCAGGCTTGTTTCCAAGCAACTGAGCCACTGTGGGAATAGGGGCATCCAGACCAAGCAAGCGTAGTTGAGCACGTTCATTACTACGGACTAAAGCCTCGGAGCTTGTCATCTCCGCATAGACGAAACGGCACCCCTGACGACGGCAGATCTCACGGAAGGGGGCATCGGTGATCCCAGAAAGAGGCGCCAGAATAACCGGATGATCCAGCAATAAGGACTCGAAGATATTCCTGTAGCCGACTGCCATGATAGCAAACTAACCCAGCGAAAGGCGTGGGACAGCATCCAGGTCCAAGGGCGACCATCCCCGTTGCGGGACTATGCGCACTGCGGCGGCCCCGGTCATCGCGGCGTTATCTCCACAGTAACTGAGTGGTGAGACTCCAAAATCCCAACCCTTGCGCCGGGCCATTCTTGCGATGGAATCACGCAATGCCTTGTTGGCGGCGACACCGCCCACAAGGGCCACTCGTTTTCTTCCAGATTGTTTCGCGGCGATTTCCAGCTTGCGCCTTAAAGCTTCCACCACACAGTCCTGGAAAGAAGCCGCCCAATAGGAACTGTTTCTGGTTCCATCCTGTTGGATGGCAACCGCGACTGCTGTCTTCAGACCACTGAAACTGATATCACAGCCACGATGTCCCTTCATGGGAGTGGGGAACGAATAACGCTCTCCTTCATGCCGGTCTGCTGCCTGTTCGATGGCGGGTCCGCCGGGGTATCCCAATCCGAGAAGATGAGCCACCTTATCGAAGGCTTCGCCAGCTGCGTCATCGAGTGTCCCTCCCAGGAAACGGATCCCCCAATCCTCGTTGACATCGAAGAACTCGGTATGCCCTCCAGATGCTAGCAAAGCCACATAGGGTGGATTAAAGGGAGGCTCCGCCAGGTCAAGCGATGCCAGATGTCCCTCCAGATGATTGATGCCGGCCCAAGGGAGGTCCCAGGCCCATGCCAGTCCCCTGGCGAAAGACATTCCAACCAACAATGCGCCGATCAAACCGGGGCCATGGGTGACCGCGATACCATCGAAATCAGCGGGAGCATACCCCGTCTCCTCGAGGGCCTTCCTTGTAAGCAGTGGTAGCCACTCCTGGTGGGCACGGCAGGCCACTTCTGGAACCACTCCCCCAAAGGGACGGTGCAGATCCACTTGCGAACTGACCAATGAGACCTCGACACCCTTGGAGCGTGAGACCACGGCCACGGCGGTTTCATCACAGGATGTTTCAATGGCCAGGATTCTCATGGGAAAGTGGGACTTCAGATCAGTGTACTCAATCCCCCCATCCCAACCCTCCCCCCTAGCGGGGGAGAGTTGGGGAGGAGGGGATGGTAAGTCTCAAATCCTCAACTCTCCATCCCTACCCTTCTTGAAACAGTGGGGATGGAGAGAGTGGAGCTTCCTTTGTTACTTGGTGGTGGCGTCGGCTGTCGCTGGAGCCTGTTTCTCGCTTGGCTCGGGCAGTTGGGAATGAAGAATCTGAGCAGCGAGGAATAATTGTTTGTCATATAGATCCTTCTCGGCATCGGCCTTTGAGGATTTACCGAGGAGCTCCTCAACCGTCACTTCGGTGTTTTTGTCTTCTGGTTCGGCGGCATGTTGGCTACGAAGCATCTTGGGCTTGAGGTACCCCACCTTGTCGGCCTGACGCAGGGCGAGCCAGTACTCAAAGTTCATGTCCGCCCAGGCGTCTGGTTTGATGCCCTGGCCATGGATCTTCTGTTTGTCAGGAGTGAACCACAGAGCGGTGGTGAGCTTGAGACCTGATCCATCCTCCAGCTTGATGACCGTCTGCACCGATCCCTTGCCATAAGTGGATTTACCGGGTTCAGGACCAATAATCATCGCGCGTTTGTGGTCTTGAAGACAGCCGGCCACGATTTCCGAAGCTGAGGCTGAGTTCTCATTAACCAGAACCACCATGGGGACATCGGTGATGGGATCCTTACGGGAGTAGTAGGTCTCATCATCCCTGTCATTGCGGGAGTCCACGAAGAGAACCTCCTCCCCACGTTTGATGAACTTCTCGCAGATCTCGATGGCTACCGGCAAAAGACCACCAGTATTGTCACGTAGGTCGAAGATCAAAGCCTTCATCCCTTGTGCCTTGAGCGTGGAGATCGCCTTATCGACTGCTTCATGCGCATGGCTGGTAAAATCTTTCAACCAGATATAGCCAATGTCATCATCGATCATACGGACATCTTCCTCGTCGATGGGAGGAACGGAGATGATGGCGCGCTCGATGGTAAAGTCGAGAAGGATTGGATTCCCCTCGGGAGGCTTGCGGGCAATCTGGATGGTGACAGTTGTTCCAGGTGGCCCTTTGAGTTTATCCACCGCTGCCTCCAACGACATGGTTCGCGTCGAATCCTTCCCGATCTTCACAATCTTGTCATCGGGTTTGAGGCCAATGTATTCTTTCCCATCCAAAGCTGCCTTGCACCGTGTCGAGGGAGAGTTCCGGATGGGATCGACTACCGTTAACCAGCCCGGCAGCCAGCGTGCATCCGGGCGCGCGAGGATGATCCGGATTCCCAAGCCTCCAAATTCCCCCTGCGTTTGTTCGTTGAACTTTTTATATTCGGCGGGCGGGAAGTACTGACTGTAGGGGTCCAGGGTTTGTAACATGCCGAAAATGGCCCCCTCCATCAGGTCCTCGGCGGAGGCATCCTTGATCTCCACATAGTTCTTAAGAACCTCATCATAAACAGCTATGAGCTGCCGCATCTCCTCGTCAGAATTCCTCAGATGGTCCAATGCATAGACCGTCTTCTGAATACCGAGTGTCACGCTCAGGCAACACACCACGAGCAATGATGTGACGAGGAAGAATCTTGAAATCGTCTTCATTAACCATCCTCCAGGGAAGTGACTGCGGTTGGGACACATATGGCCAGAGTGATCCCCTCACAACCATATTGATGATAGTCGGCAGAGGTCTGTGTGTCCATGACTCCGCAAGAGAATCTCTTTCTGATCCCGCCTAGGGGGCATGCCCCTGAAGTAAGGATTTCATGATCTGTCCCCCAAAACTGTCGCGGTCATGAAAATAACTTTTCTCTCCCCTATTGTTCAACGACAATTAAAACTACCGGATCGTGACAATTAAAAGTACCGGAAGCGAGTGATGGTGATCTCACTCCCAATTTCCTTAAGTTCCTACCCCAACTCCCCGATACTTCTCGTCAGTTCCTGATCCTCCTTCGTCGGCCGGTGTTTTGCTAACTCATGTGATCGCCAATGGGGGATTCCTATTTGCTTTTCCTTGTTATAGGGGCAATGAACCTAGGAGATTGTAGTCTGCCAACGAATCCACGATACTGAGTCCAGCCTTTGCGGGGATGTGCTTTCCGATAAGATCATTCACTGGGTACATTGGAAGGAACACATGGGACTGACCATCAAAGATATCGCCAAGATGGCGAACACCTCCACAGCCACTGTATCTCGAGCACTCCATGGCCTACCCGGAGTCAGTGAGGAGAAACGCCGGCAAATGCTTGATCTGCTCGACCGGATTGGATACCGGCCCAATCGCATCGCGCGGAACCTGGTAAGCGGACACAGCAACACGATCGGGATTATCACCTCGGATCTCACAATTGCCTTTTACATCGATGCCATCAGTCATATCGAGTTTCTTTGTAGACAGCGTGGTTACCAGATTCTTGTGATGGACTCCAGGCATGATGTGAACACTGAAAAAGGGAACATCGAGTCGCTTCGTCAACATCGGACAGAGGGAATCCTTATCATCCCGGAATATGACTATGACATGAGTGTCAACCTCGACCACTTCACCCGGTTGAGATTAGAGAAATTCCCCTTTGCGCTAATTGGGAAGTCTCCTCAGCATGATGTCGATTGGGTTACCATGGAGGAAGTTGAGGCCGCCGCCCAAGTCACAAATCATCTGCTTGACTTGGGACACACACGGATTGGTTTTCTTGGGAATGACCCGCGGAACAGAGCCGCTATGGAGAGGTTGGCCGGGATCCAGAAAACCCTCCATGCCAGAAATCTCATTCTTCAGGAGGACCATATCATCGACGAGGTGGGAACCTGGGATGAAGGCGGTGAAGAGGCCTGGCATGATGCTATTGAAAATCTTTTTTCCAAACCGGATCCACCGACCGCGCTTTTCTGTGCCAATGACACCATTGCGTTGATCGCCTTGAGTAAGCTGCAATCCATGGGAATCGAAGTACCCAATGAGGTCTCGATCACAGGTTTTGATGACAGCCCTTGGTCGAGGTATGTCCGTCCATCTCTTACCACTTGCGCAA
>CAZORO010000213.1:0-8589 GCA_964581845.1 uncultured bacterium | reverse complement strand
TACCACAGGCTTGGGTAGTCATAAGCGGGACATCAACTTTGTTATACCCACCGCAAACACGGGAGTAAACCTTTACTCAGTTTTTTTAGAGTCATACAATCGACTCTTTGATCGCCTAATTGAATAGGGAAGCTGTTCATGACATCCCCTGTTTCCTCCGATTTGGATCCGCATTCCTCCAATGTGCATCAGTTAAGGGATGTAGCAAAGGAAACTGAATTTACAGATGGCCAGCCTCCTACCTCATTCAGACGTAAGTGGAGGCTTATCCTAACTCTACTTATAATCGCGGTCCTTATCGCCCTTCCAGAACGGTTATTCATCAACAACGAGGCCAACCGGCATGGAATAGTATCGGCTCTGATGGGCTTTCTACCAACCTTTCTCTTGGTGTTATGCGCATGGATCGTTCTCAGGGAAGTAGTAACCTCGCGTCGTGTGATGTGGTGGTTTGTGTGTGGGATCCTCTTGGGGTTGGCGGCCAATGTCTTGAATATCGCGGAGAGGATTCGCGCTTTACAGGACATTCCACTCATTGGGAATCAGGGAGCTTTCCATGGACTCGCTGAAGCTGTTATTGAGATATCCGCATACGTTGTTTTCTTTCTCGCTTTCGCGAAATCGATTTTGACTCTCCGGGAAGTTTCCGATCTTGCGGAACGTAGAAACATCATCTTGCAGGAGGATGCGAAGCTTCGTGCGCAGTTGCAGGATGGGTTCATCACTGAACGGAATGAAGCCCGGTGGCTTGCGGACAAGTTGGCGGACCTACATGAGATCGCCATTATTCTCTCAGAATCGACAGGGGTCCATGATCTTTGCCACCGTGCCGTGGTGGTGGGACACTGCCGTCTGGGTTTTGAACGGGTTGGAATCTGGTTGTTGGGTGAGCTTCCTGGTCACCTGTATGGAACATATGGAGTGGATGAGAAGGGCGTGGTCCGCGATGAACGTCACCGTGTGATTCCATACCCCGATCACTTTCCAGCTGAAACGGAGGTTCTGCAAAGCCGGGGTCCATTGAACAGGGCAGGTAGGAAACTGCTGCGAAATGACATCGGAGAGGTGGTGGGAGAGGGGGACCATGCAGTCGCGGCGTTGTGGGATGGAGACTCGGTTGTGGGTGAAATCGCCATCGACAACCTTTTCTCGGGAGCTTCTATCTCTCCAGCCAGTCTGCAGCTCTTGTATGTCTATGCGAATGTGATTGGCCATCTTCTGGCACAAAAGCGGCTCGAGGAGTCTCTTAAGCGCGCGAAACAGGTCGAGGATCGATTACACACTCTCCTTTCGGCGCTTCATCAAGTGACACTTGAGCTGGCTACGTTGGAGACGGTGGATGATCTGTGCCGTGAAAGTGTCAGGGTTGGGAAAGCCCGCCTTGGTTTTTCAAGGGTTGAGATTCGCTTAACCCGGGAGGGATCCGATAATCTGATCGGCACTTATTGTACCAGTGAAGACAGCCAGATCCAGAAAGTCTCCAATACCTCCTGGGACCTGTCATCTCTAGATCCAGTTAGTTCCGCCGCACTGTCCGGAGGCAGGCGGCCGGTCTCTGCCTGTCTTCTTGGTGACTCTCCTTTTGATGCGCCGTCTCCTGGACAGAGATGGATTTGGAGAAATGCAGTTCCTCTAGGTGCCATGGAAAAAAACAGCGGGCTTCTCATCATGGATCATTTCATCCCCAATGAGGCTCTCTCCATCGCTGATCTGGAGATTGCCTTCTTGTTTGGCGAGTCTCTCTCGCATCTTCTCCATGCAAGAATGCAGGAGGAACAACGGCGCAAATGGGCTGACCAATTGGCCCAGACTCAACGTCTTGAGTCTCTGGGTACATTAGCGGGGGGAATCGCGCATGATTTTAACAACATCCTGGGAGCTATGATTGGCTTTACTGAGATGGCCATCGCGGATACTCCACCTGATAGCAGTGTCAGGGATATGCAGGAACAGGTCTTGCGAGCTGGTTTCCGCGCCAAGGAATTGGTCCGTCAGATACTCACCTTTAGCCGCCGGAAAGCGATCAGCTCCAGTGAGCCCATTCTTCCTCATTTGATTGTCAAGGAAGCCCTCAATCTTGTCCGGGCCTCGGTTCCAAGTACGATCCGTATCCAAACCGATATTCAACGAGACTGCGGTTATGTGCTCGCGGAACCGACCCACATCCACCAGATTGTGATGAACCTCTGCACAAATGCTTACCAGGCCATGCGGGATAAGGGGAACTTCCTGGAAGTCATTCTGGGTACGGTTGATCTCCCGGAGCCGTCGCCAGATCTGGGTCTTCCGGCGGGGCAATATATCCGGTTACTTGTCCGGGACAATGGAATTGGCATGGACTACGAGACACTACAACGCGCCATTGAGCCATTCTTTACCACCAAGCCGGCTGGAGAGGGCACGGGGCTGGGACTATCGACGGTTCAGGGGATTGCCAGCTCACTTGGGGGATCGCTCCAGATTACCAGCGCCAAGGGAGAGGGAACCACAGCGGAGGTTTACTTGCCCAGATGCTCACCCTTAGAGGTCGAAGAAATCAGTCCTATTCAAGATATTACCTGTGAATATACGGGCAGGCGGGTTCTGGTTGTGGATGATGAGGTGGCGGTTTCGCTGGTGGCGGTGAAACAGTTGGAACGTTTGGGACAAACCGCGGCGAATACTACATCACCGCTTGAAGCCTTGGATATCATTCGGAGCCAACCAGACAGTTTCGACCTTCTCATAACCGATTTGACCATGCCCGATATGACTGGCATGAAGCTGGCTGAAGGTGTCCATGAGATTCGTTCAGACCTCCCCATTATCCTCATGAGCGGCAATCTGGATCCTCAGATAGGAGTGGAGCAAGAACGGGCAGTGGGTATCGTGGGTGTTCTCCAAAAACCAGTCGCTTTTCATGACTTGTCCCAATGCTTGAACCAGGTTTTCTCAGCCATGAAGGAGAGAACGCCCCGGCCTGAGTGGCCCACAAGCGCCCCCACGATGCAAGGAATGGTTGGATAGTAGCAGTTGGCCCCGGAGTTCACTCCCGGGGCCAACTTGAAAGATTTAGACAGTCTGCAAAAACGCCAGGGAACAAGTCAGCCCCAGTTTCTCGGCTTCGGGGGACCCAGTAAAACTGGCATCCTCCAGTTCCACGCTGATAATGCCTTCCCAGCCTGCCTTTTCGAGAATCTGGAAAAGCTTCACCCACCGTGTTTGACCATGGCCAGGAATCGTGTAGCGCCAGACATTCTCTCCGCAGTGTGGATGAGGGACAAATGCGGAGAATTGATAGAGACCGAATTCATAGAGGTTCTCGGGCTGAAGCTCGGCGTCCTTGCCATGCACATGACCGACACTGCCCACGAACTCATCGAGGAAACGGACCGGATCGATCCCCAAACGGATCAGATGGGAGGGGTCGAAGTTGATCCCCATCGCCTTCGAGCCGCATTCCTTAATCATCCACCGGTAAGTCTCCGGATTGCAGCAGAGATTCGAGTACTGTGGCCATCCTCCTGGCCATCCTTCGATGACCAGCATCGAGTTCAATCCCTCAGCCAATTTGGCGAGTTCGCCAAGGCTCTTCGCCGCGATGGTCAGGTTCTCGGACATCTTGAGACTGGGATCTTTCGGCATGACACACAGGAAAAAGCGCGAGGCGCCAAGAGCCGCAATGGTTTTGATGTATTCGGTGTTAGCCTGGACAGCTGCTTTGCGCTCTCCCTCATCCTTGCAGCACAGAGAGTGCCAGTCGAGTAGATCGCAGCTGCCCACCTCGAGACCATTCTGCTTGAGTGCATCCACGTCCTCCTTGGTGGCTTTGCCAAGATCGATCGCCTCGAAACCCGTCTGTTTGGCCCACTTCGCCAGAGCCTGGATGTCGCTCTGCCATCCCCCACCCCTACGGAAACCAATTGGGAACTTCCCTGTGCGCGTCTTCATTATTCGCTCCCTTAAGACCTATCAGTAGTGTAACAACCTTCTCCCGTGCTTAAGCCCAGGAAACGTGAGGAGTGTACACCCAGCTGGTGGGGACATGTAGACCAACCCCACCGAATTACTTGAGACATTTATCAAGCCACGCAATTCCATAAAAAAGGATGGCGCGATCCTCCACCCGGACCGCGCCATTGTTTATTACGCTTTCTTTTTGGAGGTTCTCATCAGCCTCCCCGCACGGAATCACCTGGGTAAGCTTCCATACCCATCTCGGTGATATCAAGACCCGCCATCTCCTCCTCGCGGCTGACGCGTAAACCAAAGACCGCCTTGACAATTAACCAGAGTATGATGGAACCCACGAATGAGAAGACACCCACCGCGATGACTCCGATGAGCTGTACAATGAACTGCGCTGGGCCACCTCCCATGAAGAGGCCATATCCCGCCGCGGTGCTGGGCATCAGATCTTTACTCGCGAATAGTCCCACCGCAAGCGTACCCCATATTCCATTCAGCAAGTGAACCGAGAGCGCACCCACTGGATCATCCAGATGAATTTTGTCAAAGAAGAGTACTCCGAAAACAACAATTATTCCTCCAATCACCCCGATGATTGCCGCGGGAACGGCTCCCACAAAGGCGCAAGGGGCGGTGATAGCCACTAATCCGGCCAGGCAACCGTTGACCGCCATTCCTAAATCTGGCTTGCCCACCACCAACCAGATAGTGATTGTACCAGAGATCAGGCCGGTCGCCGCCGCGAGAGTGGTGGTCATCGCCACCTGGGAGATCGCTTTTGGATCAGCAGCCATGGTGCTGCCGGGATTGAACCCATACCACCCCAGCCATAGGATCATGCAGCCGAGAAAAGCCGAGGTCATATTATGACCGGGAATGGGGTGAACATTTCCATCGGACTTATATTTTCCTATCCGGGGTCCAAGAAGCATCACGCCCGCTAGCGCTGCCCAGCCACCTACGGAGTGAACCACGGTGGAACCAGCGAAGTCGAAGAATCCCTTGGCCGACAACCACCCGCCACCCCAGATCCAGTGTCCACCCACAGGGTAGATCAAAGCAACCAGAAGGAACGCAAAAAGGATAAAAGATTGGTAGATGATTCTTTCGGCCACCGCGCCGGAGACGATTGTGGCGCAGGTTCCCGCGAATACGAGCTGGAAGAAGAATTTGCAGAAAAGGGGAACTCCAGTCCAGTTCAGCGCGCCGAAAATTCCCGCATAAGCATCTCCCATGGCCGGGCTGTTGTCCTCTCCCGCCAAGAGGAATCCTTTTGTTCCGATAATGCTGTTGATACCGCCGCCATCGGAGTACATCAAACCAAAACCGATGACCCAATAGGCCAGCACCGAGACCGCGAAAACGATGAAGTTCTTACTGAGAATGTTTACCGCGTTTTTAGAACGGCAAAATCCGGATTCCACCAATCCAAAACCGGCGTTCATCCAAAACACCAGCATCGCCGTGATCAAAGTCCACAAGGTATCGAGCATCACCTTGTGATCCACCAGCATTTGCTGCATTTCCGCCGCCGGGTCGGCGGGAGCGGCGGGGTTTGGGGCATCTTGTCCAATGGCGAATGGCATGATTGCTAGGAAAAGGGCGACAGCAAGAAACCCTTTCATGTAGTTGGGTTTTGTTCCCATGATCCATTTCCTCCTATCGATTTCTTGTCCGCCTGATCTACAGGCCGGATTCTCCACGTTCACCGGTGCGTATACGGAGGACTTCCTGGACTGGCACCACGAAAACCTTCCCATCACCCACCTGGCCCGATTTGGCCGCTTTTGTGATTGCCTCTAAGACTTTCTCGAGCTTATCTTCCTTGATGACTGTCTCGATCTTGATCTTGGGGATCAGATCCACCCGGTACTCCACTCCGCGATACATCTCGGTGTGGCCCTTTTGACGTCCATGGCCACGTACCTCCGTGACGGTCATCCCCTCCACACCCACTTCCTGAAGGGCTTTCTGTACTTCCTCCCACTTCTGGGGTTTGACGATTGCTTCAACCTTTATCATCGCCTTGGTTACCTTTCTCCTGGTGAGATGAGGCAGCTCTGCCTTGAATATGTCTGATTCCTGCTTCAACAGGATGCTTGCCAAAAAAAATTCGTGCGGGTCAGATGAGATTCAAATCCATATAAATGAGTATGTTAAAGAGGGGATATGGGTCTTTTACATGAAGCCGCCAACAGGATGGATTCCTCCCAAACTGAGCTCCTTTTCTGTACCTTTCACAAGATATTTGTTCAAATATCAACATATGGTCTACTTGTGCTTGTAAGAACATGTTGTCAAAAAAAAGCGGCACGATCCCTTGGCTAGATCGTACCGCCGTCATCCCACGTGCTAGGTGGTTGGGAAGGAGCTGTTTTTTGTGGATTCACCAGAGAGAAAAGAGTCGTTGAAGTGGCTCTCTGATGATTCCGTCTTCTACCCTCATAACAGAACAGTATTCGTGCCGATTTCCAAATGGAGATCAGTTGTTGTATTTATCTGAAGTAAAATGAGTATATTATGGCGCTGATGCAGAGATTGTTCTCAAGGCGCCAGGGACAAGAATATCTGGCCTGTTGAGCTGCTTGAGACGGCGTGAAGATTCCCATGATCAGAATTCAACATAAAGAACCGTCTGGTAGCGGTTTCCGCCGATTTGAGTGTGGGTGTATGCTTGACGGCACCCAAAGGGAAATCGATTCATGCACACTCGTTTAGATGAAAGCCGGTGCTGCTCATCCTTGCCTCCGGTTGATCTGGAGATTCTGACTGTCGCTGTTCAACCTCGCATCGGGGGGATGACAAGCTGGATTGACGGCCTGGTTCATGGATTCACCAGGTTGGGGTGGTCTGTCCGGCTGGTGGGAATTTCCGATGAATGGTCTGGTCATTACAACGATGCTCCCTTCGAGGCTCTCCATGTTCCGATGTCCGCTCCACGCGAGGGAGTTCTTGAACCATTCGATAAATGGAGACGTTGGCATGAGGCGCGCGCTTCCCTCTTGAGGTGGAACTGTAGACATCCACCTCCGCGTCTGCGTCTGTCTGACTCCACACCGGGTATTTTGCGGACCGCTCGTACCCTTTCAAACCAGGATCAAGCTCCCTGGGTGGTCCTGGCGGGGGGAGATGTTTTTACTGAGACCTCGGGACATCCCTGGAGCCCGCTCATGCATCGTTCCATCCGCGCGAACATGAAACATGCCCAGCGTGTGTTTGTGGATGGACCAGACCTCCACCTTGCTTTGTCCAGCCGTGGGATCCCACCGGAACGGATCGAGGTCCAATATCATGGTGTTGACATGGCCACCTTTAAGGCGAACAAGGTACCAGGAAATTTCTATCCGGAACAACAAACCGGGATGAGGTTGGTGTGGCATGGGAGACTGGCCGAGACTGGTGGTCCACTCCGTTTCATCTCCATCGCCAACCAGCTTCCAGGTTCTATAGCGCGGATGTGCGGGGAGGGTCCCCAACGATCGGAGGTGCTTGGCCAACTCGCTATATTAGGACACCCGGAGTGGTATACCGGTCCGCTTACAAAGGGGGGAGTCGCGGCTCTCCTCGGAGAGGCGGAGTGTGGGGTTTATCCTTTGCGTGCCATGGCCGGTATTCCCCGTGTTCTGCTTGAGTCGATGGCTTCGGGCCTGGTGACACTCACCTGGGAGACTGGCGCCTGCCGGGAGTTAATCACGGATGGCCAGGATGGATACATTTGTCAGGATGAAACAGCCATGTTGGAGATTCTCGGGAAACTGATAATGGACCCAGGTCTAGTCCGGCATATCGGGGCTAAGGCGCGCGAAACCATTATGAAATCCTGGACCAGCGAGGCCACATTGCGTGCCTTCGCGAAGAAGCTGGAAGGATTGATGACAAAGTGAATCCGCTACGCATCGCCTTCCTCGGATCGAGCACTGCTCTCGATGGGGGCAGCGAGCTGCGTCTCCTTGAGCTGGTCACTCACTTTCATCAACGCCATGAGGTTACCCTCTTCCTGCCTGACTCTGGCCCACTCTTTGAGGTGGCATCCCAAGCAGGGATCAAGGTGGTGAATCTCGGTTTCCTCCGTTTACGCCGTCACCGGGGCATGGATTGGTTCCGCTGGGCAGCCAGCGTGAGACGAACTCGCCGCCAACTCGCAAGGGAGCTCACCACACGGCGGATCCAAATTGTCCATTTCAACGACTTTATCGATCTGCCCTTCTACTCCGTGCCCAAAAACCTCGGTATTCCGGCCCTGACTCACCTCCGCTTGATCATTTCAAATCCCCTTGTGCGCCGCCTTTACCGGACATGGGTCCGCCGGGCTGGTGTTTTCGTCGTTCCCGTCTCCGAGGCTGTCCAACGTGAGATGCTGGGGGCAAAGACCAAGATCCCCCATAGGGTTCTCTATGACCCATGCCCAGATCCCATGTCGTTCCACCCAAAGCGGTCCGGAGAAGAGAAGCCGCTGCGTGACTCCTTGGGCTGGTCTGGGGAAGATTATGTGGTGGTGATGCTCTCCAAACTCTTGGAGAACAAAGGGCACTTAGCTTTCCTATCGGCCGCGGAAGAGCTGGCACATGACTCCACCCACCATTTCCGTTTCCTCATGATCGCAGGACCATCACCTGGACGGGAGAAGTACCAGGAGAGAGT
>CAZORO010000212.1:0-8597 GCA_964581845.1 uncultured bacterium | reverse complement strand
AAAAGGAATCCATCGAGACATTGCTCGCAGTTGCCGATGCAAAACGTGGCGATCAACGGTTGGTGGTGGCCGGGTGTCTGGTCGACCGGTACCGGAAAGACCTGCAGATTGAGTTTCAGGAGGTAGATCTGTGGACTGACCTAAAGCATTTCTCCCAGGCGCCAGATGAGTTCGCGGCCCTCTCCCCAGTGATCCTGCCCAAAGTTTTCCGTCCACTACCGGCTCTGACCAGCAGCCCCTCGAATGGGATCCCCTGGGCTTCTTTCAGACGGAAATCCTTGACCCGGAGCCATTCTGCTTACCTGAAGATTTCCGAAGGCTGTGATCATTCTTGCAGTTTCTGCTCGATCCCCTCCTTCAAAGGGAAACAACGGAGTGTTCCCCTCCCAACCTTGCTTGAGGAGGCACGCCTTCTAGCGGAACAGGGAGCACGCGAGATTACCCTCCTCGGGCAGGACACCGTGGCTTATGGAAGAGATTTGGGTCCAGGAAGGTCCATCCATCTACACACGCTTCTCGAAAGACTGAGTGAGATCGATGGGGTTGAGTGGATCCGGATTCTCTACACCTATCCTACACGGCTGGCCGATGAGATCGAGTGGGCCTATCAGAACCTACCCAAGTGTATTCCTTACCTTGATCTCCCCCTGCAGCACCTCTCCGATAGCGTGCTCGAAGGAATGCGGCGCGGAACTCCCTATGCCAACATCCTGAAGCATGTGAAGCGTTTACGAGACACGGTACCCGATCTGGTGATCAGGTCCATTTGTATCGTGGGTTTTCCGGGAGAGACAGCGAAGGATTTCTCACTTCTCAAGGAACGCTTTAGAGAGCTTGCGGTCGATCATCTGGGTGTCTTTTGCTATTCCGATGAAGAGGGAACCCCAGCCATGGATCTGGATCACAAGGTGACCCGGCGGACCGCGCAGAAGCGTTACCATGAAATGTTGGAGTGGGCGGCGGGATTCTGCCAGGAGCGGGCAATGAAACGTTTAGGTTGTATTTACACGCTCCTTGCCGATCATCCTTGTGATTATCCTGGAGATCTTTTCCCAGAGGCCACTGGGCGGAAACAAGCCTGGTGGTGTGGCCGCTGGTATGGACAAGCTCCTGAGATCGATGGCGTCGTATATTTCCCCTCATCCCAGGCACGGGCAGGTGACTTTGTGAGCGTTCAGTTAGAAGATGTTCTCTACCCGGATTATCTGGCTCTTCCTTTGGGAGGAAGCCAAGCCCGGATCTGATCCGACCATGTCCTCAATCCCAATACCCGCCGAAGTCCGGTCCTTGCCACGCCCGCTGCCAGGGATGTGGGCAAGGTTGTCTCTGGGTGTGCTTGCAGCGGGATGTGCATTGGGTGGTTTTCTTGCGGCCTCCGCAAGGACCGAAGCCAATGCTCCTTACCTGATGGAAACCAGTCGGCGTTGGATAGAGTTGTGCAGTCAAATCCCTTTGCTGGGTATCCCCATCAGCCGCTGGCATCAGACCGCCAACCCTCAACTGGAACTTGTGTTTCCTGGTTTGGTGGTGGGAGGTTTTGGTGGTGTGTTCTTTTGGCTATTCCTGGGGATAGCGGCCGCTTGGCAGAATTCCTGCCTTTTCCCTCGTGCACTCAAGCATCTGGGCTGGTCCCTGATACCACTTCTACTTTATTTCCCACTCATCTGGATAACTGGTCCTGGAAGGTCCTGGCTTGGGCACTGGTGCATGATGATCCCCTTCGCCTCCTCAGCCTTTCTCCTGGCGCGGGTATCCAGGCGCATCCAACGTGAAGCTTTAGGAGGAGCCCTCTGCCCAGCAGGAAATGGCGTGGAAAATAACCTTTTCGCTACGATCCTGGTCTGGGTGGTTTCCCTGGCCGTTTTCTGGATCTGGGCCGGACTGTCGTTTCTCCGTTACAACAACTTCCATAATGGGGATTCTGATTTGGCCTTGATTGGCCACTCTCTCAACCAGTTCATCGTGGGCGAAGGTATGAATTCTTCCCTGCTCCCTTATGGGGGTAGTCCTTTGGTTCAGCCCCTTTCGCCCATCCTTTTCCTTTTGTCTCCGTTATATTACTTCGGACCCCATCTTGAAACTCTCCTGTTACTTCAGGCCACCATGGTGGCCTTTGCAACAATTCCTTTCTTCCATTTCACCCGGCAGTATCTTGGGAACTGCTGGGCGGCGTGCGGGATTGCATTGTGCTACCTCTTTATGCCGGGGCTCAGCGAGGGGATTTACTCCGGCTTCCATTCTCAATCCCTGGCGCCTTTCCTGTTCTTCTGGTTGGCATGGGAGACTGTACGCCCCGGCTCACGGCGATGGTGGCTACCCTTGGTTCTGGTGTGGCTGGTGGGGGAGACTCTGTGTCTTTACACACTTGTGTGGGGGTTTTTTCTCCTGGTCAGAGCGGTTGTGAGCAGAAACCATCCTTCTCGGTCCACCTCTTTGTTAATGGCGGCGGCTGTCATTCTCCTCTCCCTTCTGTATCCATGCATCTTATATGGATACCTGCAAACCAAACTGTTCCCGGAGGCCACAGCGGAGGCCCAGTTCGTGGGACACTACAAGGATTTCATACCCGAGTGGCTGGCTCCCGCCCGGAAAGGGATTCCGGGTTTGATCAAGGAGATCGCATCCAATCCGCTCATCGCGCTCTCATTAATCTTCGATCCCCAGCGCCTGGAGGTTTTCATGCGTTTTTGGGGAGGAACTTTCTTTCTGCCCCTTTGGAATCCACTGGCCTGGTTTCCTCTGGTGGCAGTGGTCGAGAAGACACTTTCGAGCGAGGGAGCCCTTTACACATGGACAGAAAGCAATGGATTCTCTCCAGTGATGGCGTCCGCTGTGGCGATGGTGGTCTCGCTCGCTCTCCTGCGAAGGTGGCGCCTGACACGTGGTTGGATCACACCACTCAGCTGGGTTATGTTGTTTTCCTCGGTCGTTTGGTGGATGGGTGATTCACACTTACCAACCATGGGGCCGCCCCCTTGTGTGCGTTTTTCGGTCCCGATGGCACCGGAGGGAACCGCGAAGATCCTACGCGTTCAGCTCCCCATGGGAAAAAGCGTCTCCGCCCAAACACACCTGTTGCCACACCTCACCCAACAAGCCGCGCTGTATCCGATCCCTCCCTCTATCCCCGTGCCAGTTGAGGGTATCGCCGATGATGCCCCCCAGTTCGAGCGTCTCCGGCCCGCCGCCGGCTGGCCGGACTATCTGATCCTGGATCGTGAATCCCCCTGCCCACAGGCTTGGGACAATAGCTGGTCCTTCGACAAACCCAAGATCCTGTTATGGATCAATTGGCTGGTCCAGACAGAGCGCTACCGGAAGACCTTGGAGCAGGGAAGTTTGGAGATCTATGAGAGGTCTGGAGTCGGGCCGTGATCGAGTTCCTCACGCAAGGAAGCTGGAGGACACGGATATTGGCAGGATTCGGATTCCTGGCCGTGGTGGTCCAGTGGTGGGGAGTCCCCCTTCTTCCCAGCGAATGGACCGGAAAATGGCTCTGGGCTCTGGATTCCTCGAGGGGGTTCCCCGCCTGGTTCCAGGTGACCTTTCCACTCTTTCTTCTCCTAGCTCCACTCCGTTTCTGGCTAGAGCCGGTGTTTGCACGTCTTTCCCGTGATCCTTCTCGTCTCCTCAATGTGGCGTTGATGACACTGGTGATGGGGGGACTCTTCTGGATTCTACGTATTGGCACGCTCAGCTTGGGCGATGCCAGGACGATCATTGATTACTTCGTTGCATTGACGACCTATGCCTCGGTGCGCGAACCGTTGGAATCGATCCTGCACACCGAATTCGCCCGTTACCTGTTTCAAACATATGGTGTCCATCCCAAGACCAGCTTCCAGGTGCTCTCCTGCTTGTGGGGAGTATTGGCGGTTTTTCTTGTGGGGATACGTTTGTCTGCTTGGGGCCAGGAAAAACAGTCTTATCTTTCATGGCTTTGGTTCCTTTTGTTGATCGGTCCGGTCCATCTCTTCTTTGGTTATATCGAATGGTATACCCAGATTGCGGCTGGACTGATCCTGTTCGAGGTCTTTGGAGTCTCGAAGATCCTGACAGGGAAGGGGCTCATGCTGGCTCTTGCGGGGCTGGTACTGGCTTGTTGCAGCCATTTGGTGGGATTCGGCTTCCTTCCGGCGGGCATCCTGTTGCTGTGCCTGACTGTACCTGGGTGGCGGTGTCTTGCGGTATTGCTGGTATTCCTCCTGACTCTCGGAGCCTCCATGGCTTTCACCATGACCTGGATCCGTATGCATATCGTATTCGATCATAGTGTCCAGGCGACAGCCAACCTTTTCAACACCCTTCTCCCCTTGATGAGAGAAGACAATCCAGATAATCCCCCAGGCGCCTGGCAGTATCCCTGGCTCTCACTCGATCATCTTATGGATCTTTTCAACGAAATCCTGTTGTGCGGTTTGTTCCCTCTGTTGCTTTTGGCTTGTGGGTGTCCATTCCGGGTTCTTCTCCGTCAGACCTGGTCCGCACTCAGGTCACCCCTGCGGCTCTTGGGTGGAGCGGAACGGAGATTGGAGTCCATCCCAGACCCAATCGATAGCGGTGTGAAGGCCTCACCTTTAGAGGAACTGGCCAGTAGGCGGCTGATCGTGTTTTTCCTCCCGCAGCTCCTGCTGGGAGGGGGCTTCCTTCTCATATGGAATCCCTGGCTCGGTTTTCCGGGGGATTGGGACTTGTTTTCCTTCTTCGCATGGCCGCTCCTGATGGCCGCTCTTGTGGGCCTGGCGGTTTGGAAATCGGCCGAGGACCGCCGCAAGCTTCTCTGGCTCGCGGGAATGCCTGCTTTTTCGTTGGTGGGAGCATGGATCCTTTTCTACCACCAAGGCTCCCTGCCAACCTCCGCCGAGGTCAAGGCCAAGCTGACGGGGGGTCTGGCAACCTTACGTTATGAACAAGCACAGCAGGCCGTGGATAAAGGCGACTGGCCCCTGGCTTTCGCGAAAACCGAGCAGGCCATGGCGGAGGATCCCACACGGATCCCCCAATGCCTTTCTCTCATGGGGGTGACTGTCATCCAACGCATGTCCGATCAATGGCCGGAAAGGGATCAGGTGACCCGGATGGCCTGCGATATGGAGATCATCTCCGCCTCTCCCATGCGCCGCATTTTCGTGATGGACAGCTGGGGACGGATTTTCCTATGGGAAGGGGGGTATTTTAACGATTGGGAGCCTCAAGGAATCCCCGGAATTCCGGAGCATCATGCCGTAGCCATGGAGATCGCCCCCTGGAGAAAATCAGCGGTCATCCTGCGCGATGATGGCGCGCTCTATGAGGTTCCGGCTCCAAGCTGGCTGGTCCCCGAACCACAAGTCCCAAGGCAAACCTGGTTTTGCGAGGCTCCCCTCGACCGGAGTCCACGTCCCCTGGGGAATCTTTTTTATGACTATGCCCGGATCCCCCGTCGTCCTCCCCGTAAAGCCGTGGACCTCGTGGCGGATCCAAGGAACCAGCGTTTTGTGGTGCTCGATAACACGGGTGACCTGGTCACCGATAAGCCTGAACTAGGTTTCCGGGTGGAGAAGAAGATTCCCTACATCAATATCGATGCCGAGCTGGAACGCACGGGTCTTTTCACCTTCCTTGGAGACTATTTCGGCGTATTAAGGGCTTGGCCTGGAGAGATTTCACCAATTTTTACCGGTCTCGATTACAATTGGCCAGCGATTGCCGACTATGAACCCGCGCGCGGTGGAGATGACTTTTATGTGATGGATGTCCAGGGTGGTGTGTTTCCTTTTACACGGCGGGATGCTCCCTTTATCGACCCGCGTCATATGCAGCACTATTCACCCCATGGCGAACCGGAGAAAAAAACCCCCTATCAACCTTACCCCAGCCCCTTCTTCAGCGACATCGAGTTGGTTCCGGGCGAAAAGGTCTTCTACCGGATGCTTTGGAACTTCAGGATTTTCATTGGAGTTCAAAAAGAATAAAAGGCGTGGGACTCACTCAGGACCCGCCCATTACAAATTTCGCTACCTCAGCCAGCCCCTCCTCGAGCGGGCGGAACCGGTAGCCAAGATCCCGTACAGCTTTGGAACACTCATAAGCCCAGTTGTAACGATACACCTCCGCCACGCCACGTGAGACCTGCGGCGAAATACCTGTCAAACGCGCCACCCACTCACTGATCCAACCGAAACCCTTGAGCACCGGGATGGGCACGTGCAAACGGGGCGGCTTCACCCCCAACAACCGTCCGAGGATCTCAAAGGTTTCATCCACGCTGGCCATTGGACCCCCCAAGATATAGTCACCCCCTCTCGGGGCGTGCTCCGCCGCAGAGAGATGCCCCTCCACCACATCCTCGATATAAGAGAAGGTCCACATCTGCTTGCCATCGCCGGGAATTCCAGGAAGACGCTTTCTGTAAAGGTCGCGTGCCAAACCGGTGATATGGTTCCCCTCGGTCATGGGGCCGGGACCATAGATGAGACAGGGATACAAGATAACCGCGTCCAAACCACTCTCGATGGCCTTCATTACCATCCGTTGAGCCAGTGTCTTGGTGCGTTCGTAATCCGTGCAGAACCCCAGAGTGGGATGCTGGTGGGATTCATCCACGGGTTGAGGGCCAGTAGGACCAAGTGCGAAGAAGGAAGAGGTGTAAATCAAACGGCAGCCGAAGGTTCTAGCAACCTGGCAGACATTCCTGGTTCCCTCTACATTGATGCGATCGAAGAGGCTCTTATCAGGAGCCCATACCTTCACCATGGCCGCGGTGTGGAAGATACGGTCACAGCCCTCCGCCGCACTCTCGAGGGTTGTTGGTATGAGGATATCCCCCTCCCGGAGGATCACATCGGCGGGGAGCCGCTTCGTATCGCTGGTGGGACGGTGAAGGACACGTACCTCATCGCCACGCGCCAGGAGCGCCTTGACCAAGAGACTTCCGAGATACCCGGTTCCTCCGGTGACCAGTGAAATCATGTGGGGAGTTTGGCAGATTCGGGGGATACGTGGAAACCCCCGCCCTCAGGCAGTAGTGAATATACTTGCCTCATAGACGAGCTGGTGCTTTTCTCTCAACCTAAAGCCGGCTCCTCAAATGAGCCATCAGGACGGCAATATCCGCCGGAGAGACTCCCTCGACACGCGCCGCCTGACCCAGCGTCAACGGGCGGATATGTTCGAGTCTCAGACGTCCCTCCATGCGCATCCCCTGCATCGCGCGGTAGTCCAGATCGACAGGTATCTGGGATGTTTCCATCCTCTTCTGCTCCTGGATCTGGCGCTTCTGGCGTTCCAGATAACCCCGGTACTTGATCGCAATCTCCACCTGTTCGGCCATACGGTCTAGTGCTTTTCCAGGTTCACGCTCCCCATTTTCACCCAGGATCCACTCCAGATCTCCATAACTCACCCCTGTCCGTTCCAGGACCTCCGCCAGTGTTGAGGGCTTCTTGAACTCCCCCGGACTGATGGATTCGATGCGCTCGCGGATGGAGGGATTGGGAACTACCTTCGTAGAGTGGAGCCTCTCAATTTCCGTGTCCACCTTCCCCTGGAGCTCGGCAACCTCACTCCCCCATCCAGCGGGAACAAGCCCGATCTCCGCCGCACGGGGTGTGAGACGTAAATCCGCATTGTCTTGACGTAACAGCAATCGGTATTCGGCGCGGCTGGTGAACATGCGGTAAGGCTCGGTCGCGCCACGTGTCACCAGGTCATCGATTAGAACCCCAATATAGGCCTCATCACGTCCCAGAATAAAAGGCGGGCGTCCCTGGAGGAAAAGGGCCGCATTGGTGCCCGCGATGATTCCCTGCCCCGCCGCCTCCTCATAACCCGAGGTCCCATTGATCTGCCCTGCCAGGAAAAGATTCGGAATCTCCTTGACCGCCAAAGTTGGATATAGCTGTGTGGGGTCAGCATAGTCATATTCCACGGCATAGCCGGGACGAAGCATCTCGACTTCCTCCAGGCCCGCAATAGTTCGTAGAAACTCAATCTGCACATCTGCCGGAAGCGAGGTCGGAACCCCATTGGGGTATACCTCGATCACATCCAGCCCATCCGGTTCCAGAAAGATCTGGTGACGGGGTTTATCCGCGAACCTCTTCACTTTGTCTTCAATTGAGGGGCAATAACGTGGCCCAATACCCTGAATCACACCAGAGAAAAGCGGGGAACGTCCGAAGTTACGCCGGATGACCTCGTGAGTTTTCTCGTTGGTGTAGGTGATCGCGCAGGAAAGCCCCTCTTCGATGAGCGGGTGCTCATCTTCACGGGGATGGAAAGAGAAGCGGTAAGTCAGGGATTCGCTGGGTTGTTTTTCCAAACAGGACCAGTTGATGGTGTCCTTGTGCAAGCGTGCCGGCGTGCCGGTTTTGAGCCTTCCTAAACGTAAGCCGAGACGTGCAATGGAGGAGGAGAGATGCTGGGCGGAACATTCCCCTACCCTTCCCCCAACATTTTTCACCTCGCCCTGGTGCATCAACCCCTTAAGGAAGGTGCCGGTGCAAAGAATCGCGGCCCGGCAGGCGAACTCACGTCCATCGGTCAGGCGTAGTCCGGTGACACGATAGCCGGAAGGAGTTGTGGAGTCCCGATCATACAGGAGTTCAGATACCTCT
>CAZORO010000211.1:0-8597 GCA_964581845.1 uncultured bacterium | reverse complement strand
TGAAGAGTTACGCAAAAAGCATTGGACCGAGCGGGAAATGGCCCTGACAGCGGTGGCGCAGGGAGCGGATTACCTTCTGCTGGGAAGGAAGATCCCCATCGACGCGGGACATTGGGAGTCCTTTGGCGAGGGGCTGAATCTGCTTAAGAAAACTGGTCCGGATCTGCTCCAGATGCCCAAAGTGAAGGCCCATGCCGCCATGCTTTTCCCACGCACCCAGTACCTTCAGCTACAACAGGAATACTTTGATGTGGCGCTCTCCTTCGAGGCCTTCCTGCGTGCTTTCGGAGAGATCGACATCCTCCATGAGGATCAGGTCACAAATGACACTCTCGAAGGTTATAAAATCCTTGTTCTTTTTGATGTGGAACTGCTCCCCAAGGCGGTATGCGGCCATGTCAAATCTTTTGTCGAAAAGGGGGGACTCCTCATCGCCGACTCAGTTCCCACCCTGGATGAGCTCCGTCAACCCACCACCACCATGCAGGACCTCTTTGGTGTCAAGAATCCCACCTATTACCGGATACCCAGACTCGGCCATTGGGTCGGGTACCGGAGCCCCCACACACCCACTTGGGTCTTCAGACCAGACAATACCCCCGAGGACAGCACCCTGGAAAAGACAGATCAAGTGAAGGGGGAGGTAGCTGGTAAGCCCCTCGAGTTGCAAGTTGTCAGTCCACGTTCTTGTGAGCCAGTCAGTGCGCAAGTTCTCCTCATGAACGCCTCCGGGCAGCCGCGACTCACCACTCGCGAGGTGGGCAAGGGCCGGGTCTATCAACTGGGCTTCTGTTTCCTGGACACTTCCTTCAAACACATCCGCGAAGAAAACACTGCCGGGGAGGCTAAAGCCGTAGATCTCCTACGAACTCTGGCGCTCTCCACGGGAATCCTCCCACATGTCCGTTCGACAGCACCACGCATCGAGGCATCTGTCCGCACAGGCAAGGACAAGGGGTATCTTTTTGTCATCAACCACGAGTCCGACGAGAGCCAAACAACCGTGTACCTCAGTGGCTTAGGATTTCCGGTGAAGTCGTGTACAGATCTGGGGACCGGCGCAGTATTAAAAACCCGCGAAGAGGGTGGCTCCATTCTGCTCGATGTGAAGGTTCCCCTGGGAGAAGCGCGGATCATAAAAATGGAGCAGTAGTTTTTGGGGGCAATAGAGTTACGAATTGCCTTACCATAAAAACCCCTCGCCCGGTGGGAGAGGGGGCAAGATTGGCTGTAATATCCATTTCTCAATGTTTCTCAAGAACCACGGTCAATGACCGTGCTCCATGTGCACCGATGACCAGGCACTGCTCAATGTCCGCGGTCTTCGAGGGGCCAGAGATGAAGGTTCCCCAGGTGAGACCACAAAGGTCCAGCCTCGCATAGGCCTCGTGCATGTTGTGAACAATGTGGTCTGTGTCAAGGATGAGGATCAGGTGCTGAGTGCAGAAATAGGCCACCCGGTGAGGAACTTGCTCATCGGTAACCCACACCGCCGCGTTCTCAGCCACTCCAAAAGTCCCACGGACCACCACCAGATCCAGATTCTCCAAACTATGAGGGTCCACATTTCCCGTTGTCTCGTACCTTGCTCCTGAGTCATTACGGAAGAGAACTTCCGCTTCAGGAAAACGGGAGTGGATCAGTTCATCGATCTCCCCCGGGCTATTTCCCTCAACCCAATCTCCTCCCACTGCTCTCAAGACAGTCTTGAACTGCTCAATTGGATCCGGATAAACAGTCCCGGTTTCAACCATGTCCGGAAGTTGGGTATCAGGCAGAGTCACCTCGCGTAGTGCCGCCAGGATGGTTTCACGGCTCATAGTGTCTTTTTCTCCCTCCCCGCATACCAATCCCTGAAGCTCTGTTTGGGGATAGTGGGAACCTCTCATTGACGCCCCCAGGGGTTCAGGGGATTGTAGATCACAAAGCGTGGGAGACGCTGAGCAATACGTCCAAGCCATCCAAAGAATTGCAGGCGGCGGGGACTGGACAAGGCGAAGGAAACTGCACACATCTGAAGCCATTTCCATAACGGCAGATGTCCCTCTTCCACCACCTCGCGCCGCCATGCCAGGAGCTGGTCATGGAGGTCAATCTTGACCGGGCAGACATCTGTGCAGGAACCGCACAAAGAGGAGGCGTAGGGGAGATCATAAAAATTTCGTATATCCCTCGATGGCGCCTGGATCGACCCGATTGGACCGGGGATTGTGGTGCCGTAGCTGTGCCCTCCGCTCCGGCGGTAAACGGGACAGGTATTCAAACAGGCCCCGCAACGGATACAGAACAATGATTTACGAAACTGGGGATGTTTACGCAAAACTGTACGTCCATTATCAACGAGCACATAGTGGAGCTCCCCACCCTTCACCGGCCTTTGGAAATGTGTGGTGTAGGTGGAGAACGGTTGACCGGTCGCGCTCCGTGCCAACAGGCGGGTAAAGACGCCGAGATCTGAAACTCGTGGAATGATCTTCTCGATCCCCATGCAGGCAATGTGTAAGGATGGGAAAGAGGTTCCCAGATCGGCGTTACCCTCATTGGTGCAAACCACAATCCCGCCAGTCTCGGCTATGGCAAAGTTGACTCCGCTGATCCCCGCGTCAGCGGACATAAAAACTTTGCGCAGATGGGCGCGCGCGGCTTCGGTGAGCTGCTTCTCATCCACATTTCCATATTCCGTGCCGAGCCTCTCATGAAAGAGATCGCTGACATCCTTTTTCTTGAGATGAATAGCGGGAAGCACAATATGGCTGGGAGTTTCCTTCCGCAGCTGCACGATCCGCTCCCCCAAATCCGTGTCCACCAGCTCGATTCCACGCTCCTCGAGGTAATGGTTCAATCCACATTCCTCGGTGAGCATCGATTTGCTCTTCGCTACGAGCCGTATATCATGGCAGGCGAGTATCTCGTGGACGATGCGGTTGTGGTCTTCGGCGGTGCTGGCCCAGTGAAGTTGGACACCATGCGTGATGGCCTGAGCCTCGAACTGCTCCAGGTAATCCGCCAGATGAGCCTGAGTATGGGTCTTGATGGCGCAGGCTTGCTCACGAAGCTGTTCCCATTCAGGGACCTGTTGAACTGCCGCATCACGTTTCGCGCGGATATACCACAGGGCTTGGTCATGCCAGTGAACACGCTCGAGATCCTGGACAAACCTGGCCGCCGCCCGGGGGTGATTCATGGCTCTAATCCACCTCCCCGGCAAGGATTTCAGCCACATGCTTGACCCGGATCGGTTTTTTCTGTCTCCGGATTAACCCCTCCATGTGCATCAGGCAAGACATATCCACCGCGGTGATGAACTCCGCTCCCGCGTGTTCATGATCGGCGATCCGGTCAAGTCCCATCAGGCAGGAGACACTTTCTTCATTGACCGAAAAGGTCCCCCCGAATCCGCAACATTCATCCACCCGCTCCAAATTCACCAGTTCAAGCCCCTCCACCCCCTCCAGCAGGCGGCGGACCTTGGAATAGGAAGCCGCCACCAGCTCGCTGCTCTTGGCTAATCGCAGTTCCCGTAACCCATGGCAGCTCTGGTGTAGGCCAACACGATGTGGAAAGTGTGCGGGGATGTTCTCTACCTTGAGAACATCCACAAGGAATTCGCATAGTTCATAGGTTTTAGAGGCCACTCTTAAGCAGGCTTCCTGGTCGTCCACCAGCCCGTGATAATGGTAGCGGACCATGGCGGTGCAACTTCCAGAAGGACAAACCACATAATCGTAAGGCCCGAAGATCCTGATGAACTTTTCGGCGAAGGGCTTGGCCATGGAGGAGCAACCGGTGTTGGACATAGGTTGTCCACAGCAGGTTTGTTCCACAGGGAAGTCTACATCCAGATTGAGCCGTTCCAGAATCGACAGGGTAGCAATCCCCACCGAGGGATAAAGTTGGTCAATATAACAAGGGATGAACAAGCCAATCCGCATGGGATGGTTTCTAGCACCAAAGAGCCGCTACTCCAATGGGGTGGTTGACAAAAGAACCACATTCATTAGTCATAGATACAACCGTGTCAGCTCCCCTTTGAGGAACTCGAAGGCTTCATCCACGCAGTCAGTTCCCCGGAAGAGGGCGAGATCCTCCTTGCTGATGACACCCCACCTCACCAGGGCATCGAAGTTGATCACCTCGTTCCAGTAATCCATGCCGAAGAGGACGATGGGAACCTTCTTCTTGAGTTTCTTGGTCTGGACAAGGGTGAGCACCTCCAGCATTTCATCCAATGTACCGAAGCCACCCGGAAAAATGACCATGGCTTTCGCGAGATAGACAAACCAGAACTTACGCATGAAGAAGTAGTGGAACTCGAAGGAAAGAGCATCCGTCACGAAGGGGTTGGGTTGTTGTTCGAAGGGGAGGCTGATATTCAAGGCAATCGAAACCCCGCCAGCCTCCATGGCTCCACGGTTTGCGGCCTCCATCATTCCCGGTCCGCCACCTGAACAAACCACAAACCGCCGCTTCTTTCCTGGAAGGGACATGGACCACTTGGTGAGCCGGTGGGCCAATTCCCGCGCTCCTTCGTAGTACCCCGCCATCCTGAGTGCGAGAAGACCGCGTTCTTTCTCGCCGCGTTCCTCTTTACTCAAAGAATGGTCTTTCAGATGGCTTTCCATCTCCTTCCAGCGGAGGTTAGCAACATCCAGCGGGACTGAACGGGCACTCCCAAAAAAGACCACTGTGTCACGGACCTTGTAATCCCTGAAACGGCTATCCGGCTCGAGATACTCGGCCAGAATCCGGATCAACCGGGCATCCGGGCTGTTGAGGAACTTCTCATTTTTATAGGCCTTTGGCTGTTTTCTGCCTCCCATGCAATCCTTTCCCTCCTAGACAAGAAAAGATAAGTCACCCAATTCCATCAAATCTAAAGATATATTCAAACCTGGCATCACATGGCCCAGTGAGAATCAGATCCGTACTCATGTCTCCCTGGTAGAACGTATTTGTTCCAGATAGCGTTTAATCGACACATTGAACAAACCCCTTATCCGAGCCTCCCAATCAGCCCCCCTGGAAGAATCGGATAGATTGAAGTCACTACGGGAAGCCATGATTTCCTCAAACAGGTCCTCCCACTCGGAGCCAAAGAGGTCTTCAAGGCATTCACGCAGAACACGGGTGAGTAAGGGAAAAGTCCCTGACGAGGAAATGGCGAGGGTAAAACCTCCTCTGCGGATCAAGGAGCCTGGATACATTGTCCCTCCAGACCCCGGAGTACATCCCTCTGCCCAGATGCCTCTCTCACGCGATGCCATGACTATCCGGTGATTTAAATCCGGGTCATCTGTACAAGCAAACACGAGCCGTTGACCTTCCAAATCATCTTCCTCGTAATAGCGTTGGGTCAGTTTCAAGACCTCTTCATTCTGCCAACGATGGAAGTCTGGCAAGACATTGGAAGCAATCACATGAAGGTTAGGTTTGAATGGGATGAGAGAAGCAACACGCCGTGAGGCCACTCTGCCCGCTCCGATGATGAGCACAGGTTCGTTCTCAAGATCCAGCCAGAGTGGAAAGAAGGCGCGGGAAATAGAAGACACTAAGGTGCTCCCTGGGAGGCTTCTTCAATCCATTTGGTAAGACAAGCGCGTAGATCGGCCATATCGAAAGGCTTTTCGAGATAATCGGTAGCCCCTTTGTGCATGGCCTCAACCGCATTCTGTACGCTTCCATAGGCGGTGACCACGATCACGGGGACTTTACGCCCATAAAGCCTGCGTACCGCCTGAATCACCTCCAGGCCGCCGATTTCGGGCATGTTCATATCGGTGATGACCGCATCGATCTGTTCACGTTCGAGAATAGTAAGGGCTTGACGGCCATCCTGGGCCGCCAGGACCTCATATCCAGCGGCTTCGAGATTGGCCCGCAGGAGGATGAGGATGCGTTCTTCATCATCCACAATGAGAATCCGTAGTTTCTTTTCGTTCAAAAAGCAGCTCCCTTTTCCATGGTGCTTCGCTGGTTTCAGACCGTCTTCTAGTCTGGACTTATGGACCCGCCCTCAACTTGTTCATCGTTGCCAGAAGATACCGCGCCTTCTGGCGCCAGGCGGACTGTTAAAATAAAACAGGCTCCCGTCGCGGGTGGCTTCACCGCATCGATGGTTGCGTTATTCCGTGTCACCAGGTGCTTGACAATCGCCAGCCCCAACCCGACCCCATTCTCTTTCTTGCTGAAGAATGGTTCAAAGATCATCGGCAGGTCCGCTTCGGGGATTCCGGGACCATCATCGGTGATCCGCACCTGGAGATTTCCCTCTCCCGCGACGCGGCTTTCGACCAGGATGGTCCCTTGACCACGGCAGGCATCGCGGGCATTGCGGAACAGGTTTGTGAAGACCTGCACCAGCTGATCCCGGTTGAACCAGATCAAATCATGTTCAGGATCAAGCTGGGTGACCAATTCAATCTTGGGCGCTTGCTTAAGCGAACGTTCGCAAGAGTCTTGAACCGCCTTGGAGAGGCTGGCCGGATCGCGGCTTGGCGCCAGACGCGGTTTGACCAGACCGAGAAGGTCCTGAACCATGTTATTGACCCGGTCAACCTCATCGATGATATATCGCGAGAGTTTCCTCCCCACCGTGGCCTCTTCAGAGATCTCCTCGATGGTTTGCGCGGACCCACGGATAATGAAAAGAGGATTCCGGATCTCATGGGCCAGATAGCTTGCCATTTTGCCCAGGTTGGAAAGACGTTCCTGCTCGCGCAGCTGACGCCCCTGTCCCTCGATGGTGTTGAAGGCGCTCTTGAACAAGCTGAAAAGGATAATGAAGGTCAACATGGTGACCACAAGAACGCGCTTCCAGATGGAATTCACCGACTTGATGGCATTGTCGAGGAGCAAACGAGGATTCTTGCGAAGTTCAAGAACACCGGGGATCACATTCTTACCTGGTTCCGTCTTCTCGATCCTGTCAATCAGCTTGGGATCTCTCAGTAGACCAACTGATTGGATCACCTGCTCTTTCCCAAAGCAGATGGGGATAAGGATCCGGAGATAGCTCGTGGCTGTTGTTTCATCCAAAATGCGTTCCTGGTGCGCCAAGGCATTCCACATCCACATGAAACGTGACATCTTGGATTCGAGTTTGGCACGCTTTTGTCCTTGTAAGGCTTCATTCAACAAAGGATCCTCGGGAAGAGGTTTGCCAATCAAATCGCTTCGATTCGACCAGATCGCTTTCTCATGGTCCCAGAGTATCTGAATGGGATATTCCGAGGGTCTGAGAGGATCCCGCATTTGGTCACTGATCTCATTCATGAGTTCACGCGCGGCTGCTGGATCGGAGGAAGGAGTATCAAAATGGGCCAGCGAGAAACGCTTGTTGATATCGAGGTGAAGAGCATCCGCGAGATCGATACTTTGGAGACGGGTCACCGTGTCAATAAGCTCATCGGAGAACCAATAGCCAAAATAGAGTCCCATGACCGCCAGCCAGGCAAGGTTCAGAAATACAAAACGTTGAATCAGGTTGAAGCGGAAACTCATGAGCCGGCGGTTTGGCAACGGGAGACAGAGGAGTGGAAGGCAACCCGTACGGGAGCCTTGATGCCCAGGGGAGGCAGACCGGATACGATCTTCCAAAGCCAGGAATGATTCTCCACGGCCATGGTGAGAAAGGTTTCAAGTCCGATAACCGCCTCCCGTGTCAACCTGAACTGGAGTGAATGGGAGAGATAACGTAGGCAAGCTGGAGCATCCAGACCAAGGCGGCTGGAAGCCTTCTCCGCCAATTCACGCAGTGAGTCTGGAGTATGATGGCCGGGAGTGGCCATAAGGAATTCACCAACCGAACCGGTATGGACGCCCTTACGGACCAGCCAGACCGCATAGACAAAGGGGTAGCCCATCCACTCCTCCCAAGCCGCTCCAAGATCCTGCTGGTGAAGCGCTTCACCTGAGCGGAAAAGGCCTTCATCCCCTATTGCCAGTTGGGCATCGCAACTCAATGCTTCCGGGCTATGGATCGGGTACCGGGAAAAAACGGGTTCCTTTTGAAGGCGAAGCCGGTACCAGAGGGCGGTCAGGGTACATGAGGTTAGCGAGGAGGGATCGAGATTGACCGTCCGTGCTTCCTTAATGGGCTTAGCGCCTGTCAGCAGGACACTATTCACAGCGCCACGCGAGACAACTCCAACCCCGGGAAGGATCTCGTAAGCCCCCCGCAAGTATTCGATGGTGGAAACAAGTCCGATGTCCAGCGCCCCGGCCGCCAGCATCCGGGAGAGGGTTGAGGGGGGGGCAAAGGTAAACTCGGCTTGGTCACTCAAGGCTTCATATCCCTCGATCAGGGGCTTGCCATTGAGGTAAGGGATGGTACCGACTCTTATCTTTTGTGTCATGAGAAATGTGGATATAGGGATACTACCAATGGGACCGGAAAGCGAGAAGGGCGTTTGGAATGAATCGCTTGACCAGCGGGAGTCTCTCAGCTGGATTCCTCATCTTTATAGGGAGCAACCTCTTGCTCACCTTGCTGATTCTGAAGAAGGATTTCAACCTTTTTTTCGATCGCCTCAAGGTGTTCAGAGCAAAGTTTTGAAAGGGTGATGCCCTCCTGGAAGAGCTGCGTCCTTTCGGTGAGG
>CAZORO010000210.1:0-8602 GCA_964581845.1 uncultured bacterium | reverse complement strand
CTTGGCTTTTACGACCATCGAGGTGGTGTTGGGAATCTTGATGATTTCTTGTCTCTCGAAGACCTCGGCACCCTCGATAATTTGACGGTCATTCCGGAAGGGTTGATCGCTGCCCGCATAAACCACTAAACCTGGCTGGGTGGCGACAATTTTGCAGTTCTCGATCTGCTCCAGCACCTTCTTCAACTGGTCAGTCTGGCTGCGGTAAGTGGCCGATGCCGAAGCCAGTTTAGCCTCAGCCTTAGCTAACTCGGACTTATTTTTTGCCTCAATCCGCTCCATATCAAGAACCGCTTCTTCATAATCAGAGCGAAGCTTTTCCGCCTGTTTCCTGAAAGTGTAGGTCTTGAACAGATGGATCGCGGTGTCCGCCTTGGTTACCGCAACGATACTCTTCTCGTAGGCCAGCTCATCGGCTTTGCGATCGTTGTCGGATACAAAACCTTTCTTGTGGAGCTCTAATGTCCAGCCCAACTTATCTTTTGCAATGAGCTTGGTAATTTCCTCGATTTTCTTGGTGTTGATGAGTTCACGCCATTCCTGGCTGGCCTCGCCACCAAGGATAGCGCTTGAAATGAGCTTTTCATAAGAAACATCTTCGGGCTTCGTTTTCAGGAGCTCATTGGCCAATTCCTCTCCAAGGTAAGCCTTCAAATCCATCAGGCCAAAATCTATCTTGAGTTTGCCCGCGGTCAGGTTACTTTCGTTGGTTTTCGTCTGGATAACCAGGGACTGCGAGGCTTCAGCCAGAGCTGCCTTGGCGCTCTGGAGTGTGATCTCCTGCTGGGTGAGCTTGTCTCGTAAATCGGAGGAGTCGAGTTGAACCAAGATCTTCTCGTTGGCAACATCTTCCTCCGTGATCGTTGTCCCTTCGGGAACGATCGAAATGATGGTGGTACGTCCCTCCACTTTGCTGCGGATGACTTGGGATTCAGCGGAATCAATACTTCCCGGTTCAAGGGCATCTACCACCAAGGCACCTCGTTCAACCTTATATGTCGCGACAGTCGATACTGGAACCGAGGGGGATTTTTCCGAGAAGACACCCCAGATGAAGAGACAACACGCGAGAACCGCGAGACCCACTAAAATCCGTTGAGTGGTGAAAAGCCGCCTTTGTTTATTGGTCAACATACTCCCATTCATCTTGGATCCCCTCTTTCCACATCCCATTCTCGTCGACCTGGAGAGTCTCCATGGCCAACAACAGATCGAGCCGGTTACTATAATAATCGATTAGCGCGCTGGTTACCGCGTTTTGAGCATCCAGGAGCGCATTCTGCGACTCCAAGACATCACGGGTTATCGCACGGCCCGCCCGGAGGAAGTCTGAGTCACGCTCGACTCGCCTCTGGGCAAGAGCCAAGCTATTAAGCTGGATTTCATATCTCTCCACCGCAAGGTTCAAGTTCCTTACCGCATTGCGGACCTCAAACGACGTTGTATCCACTCCCTCCTCATAATCTCTTTCAGCAGCAGCAAGATTGATGAAGGCTTGCCGGTAAACATTCCGTTCAGACTTACGATCTAGCGGCAGGTCGTAGTTAATTCCCGCGGTGTAGCTTTTCTCGCCATCGGCGAAGTCGAACATTGCCTTTGGCCCATCCGAATCAGCACCATATCCCAAGACAAGGTCCATTCCCGGTTTGAGGAGATCCTCCGCCACAGGAATTTTTCGACGGTAATCCTCTACCCTCTCCCTAGTATTCCTCAGATCCAACCGATTCACTAGGGCAACCTCAACCGCCTTCTCAACTGGAAGTTCAAACTTCTTCACACCCTGAGCCTTGATGATTTCAAGCGCACCGGGATTTTGGACGATACGGACCTCAATCGGAATGCCCAGTTGAAGTTTGAAGGAGTCAAGTCCGCGCTCATAGCTCGCAATGGATCGGATCCAACTATCACGGGCCTCCAAGGCTTGTTGAGCAGCTTGGTCGGCTTCGGTGGGGCTAACCAGTCCAGCGAGAACCCGGTTCTCCACAAAGTCGCGTTGAATAATCAGGCTATCAAGGTTGCTCTTGGCATTCCGAACCTGGTCCAATTGACCAAGAAGATCCAGGTAACTCTGCGTAATGTTGACTGTTAAAGCCTTGCGATAGCGGACATAATCCCGGATGGCATAGACCATATCCCGTTCCGCTTGAGTCAGGTTTTCGAGGGTAACCGCACGGCCATAGCCTCGCATCAAAGGTTGCACCACGCCCACACTCAGGGCAGAGGTGGCCAATTCGGAAGGGTCACCACCCGAAATGACACGGAACAGACTGGTTGACATCTCCACGGAGAGGTCCGCACCCGTGGCCAACATCCGATTGAAACCAAGACTGAAGATATTCGAGATACTTTGACGGGTTCCATCGTTGTTTAGCTCGAAGCTCCCCTGCCCGAAGTAGATCGGATCGAACTCATGACGTTCCAGTGAGAGGGAAAGCGCTTGAGAGTAGAGGCTTTCCATACGGGAACGATATTCTCTTGAGTTCTCAGTGGCGATCCTGAGGCTGTCGGTGATGGTCAAGACCAGGGTAGCGGAATTGATATCACCATTCCGGTAAGCTCCCCTGGGCCGTTCGATGTTGAAAGCGGCCGGGAGTCCCTGGATACCCATGGATTTCTGTCCGATGATGCAATAAGCCTCCCGGTCGGCATCGGCTCTATATGCCGTGGGATTACATCCACATATCAAGAGGAGTAGCAGCGCTGGCCAGGCGCGGAAGGTTCGTTTCAGTAAGAAAGGCATGACAAGTCATCCAAAGGACGGAAAGTCCCTCTTTCAAGTATCGGGGGGAACAATTGAGACTAAAGCACGAATTGATATTGGATGCGGAGGTAAAGGAAAAGGAAATGGAGCCCAGAACCGGGATCGAACCGGTGACCTCGTCCTTACCAAGGACGCGCTCTACCGACTGAGCTATCTGGGCTCCGAAAATTTCAACACAGGCAACTTAGAGAGCCAAGGCCGCGCTGTCAAGAGCCGTTATGAGAATCAACGGAAGAGGGGGCTTTCAATTACAAAAAGAGGGTCCAACGAAATGCCCACTATCTCTTCACCCGGAGTTGAAGTCTCCCAATGAGCGTGTTCTAATCCTATCCGGTTCGCCAAATGAACCCTTATCTGATGCGGGAGGTTGGGATTATGGAAGTGGGCGTGTTTACAGTGATCCTGGGGGCAAATGGGGTACCCCTCAGTGATTCGTTGGACTATGTCAAATCGAAGGGGATTGATTGGGTTGAGATCGGAACCGGAAATTATCCGGGGCAGAGTCACTGCCCCCTGGAGGAGCTCTTGAGCAGTAAGAAAGCTCTCACCGATTGGCAAGATGAATTCAAGCGCCGCAAGATCCGGATTTCGGGTCTTTCATGCCATGGCAATCCAATCCATCCGAACAAGGACATCGCCAAGGCTCACACCGAGGTGCAACGCAAGACCATCGAACTGGCGGAGAAAATCGGTGTCAAAGTGGTGGTCCTCTTCTCGGGTTGCCCAGGCGGCAGCCCCAAAGACACGATGCCAAACTGGGTCACTTGTCCCTGGCCACCCGACTTCCTGGAGATCCTCGACTATCAATGGAACGAGGTCGTGATCCCGTACTGGACACAAGAAGGGAAGTTCGCGCGTGACCATGGTGTCAAGCTTGCCTTCGAGGCTCATCCCGGATTCGTGGTTTACAACCCCGAGACTCTACTCAAGTTGCGCAAGGCCTGCGGCAACACCATCGGCGCCAACCTGGATCCCAGCCACTTCTTCTGGCAGGGCATCGACCCCATTGCGGCGGCCCGCGA
The DNA here is from genome assembly GCA_964581845.1 of uncultured bacterium. Lineage (GTDB taxonomy): Bacteria > Hinthialibacterota > Hinthialibacteria > OLB16 > OLB16 > OLB16. The sequence continues at coordinate 4,819 of CAZORO010000210.1, read as the reverse complement.
ACTCAAGGGGGCGATCCACTATGTCCATGCCAAGGATACTCGGGTTGAACCAATTAAGGCTATGGTTAACGGCACGCTTGACACAAAGAGTTATGGCGACTTGCTCGAAAGGTCATGGCTCTTCCGGACTTGTGGATATGGACATGATGAACTGTGGTGGAACAACTTTGTTTCTACTCTGAAAATGTGCGGTTACGATTTCGTCCTTTCAATCGAACATGAGGACAGTCTGATGACACCACGGGAAGGTCTGGAGAAAGCCATCGAGCTGCTTCAGCGTGTGGTACTCCGGGAGAAGGCCGGACGGGCGACCTGGTTTTAATACCGTTCGGAGTTCACGCTTAAGCGTGCCTGTGCAACCTGAAAGATGAACTCCATACATAAAGCAAGGGGTGGCACCCACCGGATGGATGCCACCCCTTATTACTTCATCTCTACTTGTCCTTCCCGGCCGGTTTCTCCAATTTAACAATCACGAACTCCTCGGTATTCTCGCTGGAATTGGGCACAAAGTTGATCATGACTAGAACTTCACGCCGGTTCCCCTTGGTCTCGAGGATCTTGTCGAGAATCTCGCGCGCCTGCTCAACCGAGGTTACCTTGGTCTTTTCAATGGCGGTGATCAGTGCTCCCTTGGGGATCTTCCTCGCGAGTGGACCCTCCGGATCAACCTCGGTGACGATCACACCCTCAAATCCACCCGCCTCGTGGTAGTACTTGGCCTCCTCCTCATCGGGGGTTTTGAGGGTAGCGCCAAGTTCGCTGAATTCACCCCCGCTCCCACTAATGCGTGTGGGGGTTGTCTCCGGTTGCTCCTCGACAGGAACATCCAGTAACATCTTGGTTCCTCCACGAAGGACCTCGATCTTTGCTTTCTGGTTCACCGGAGCCTTGGCCACCATCTCCTGAAAGTGAGAGGTGCTTTGAACAGGAGTTCCGTTGAAGCTCAAGATGATGTCATTCTTCTTCAGGCCACCACGTTCCGCGGGGGTATCGCTGTAGACTTCCTTGACAAGCGCTCCTGTCTTGGGAGGAAGGTTGAAATACTCCGCGTTCGATTTATCGGGTGGCATGATACCGACACCAAGGTATCCACGCACCACTTTCCCTTTGGTAATGAAATCATTGGCGACTTCCTTGATGCGGTTAGAGGGAATGGCAAACCCAATTCCCACAAAACCATTCGAGAAGCCTCCAGCGGTCTGGATAGCGACGCACATACCAACCACCTGGCCATCCACATTCACCAAGGGACCGCCGCTGTTGCCGACATTGATAAAAGCGGTGGTTTGCAGAAAACCTTCGTAACGGATCTCTTTCGAGGGATCACCCGGGAGAACGCCGCTCCGGTCTTTGGCGCTGATGATCCCCTGGCTGAAAGTCTGATCACGGTTCAAGGGTGATCCCAGAGTAAACACCATCTGACCAACTCGGAGAGCATCGGAATTCCCGAATGGCACCGCGGTGAGTTTCCTATCTCCTATCACATCCTTGCTGAGATGAACCAAGCCAATGTCGGATTTCTTGTCGAGGTATGTGTTCCGCTTGGAATCGTTGGAATCGGTAACCAGAGTGAATTCAGTAATGGGATTTTCATCCTTAAACTCGATGTCGATTCGTTCCGCATCGCCTAAAACATGGTTATTGGTCACGATCCAGGCGCCTGTGTCATCGACCTGATAGAGAATCCCTGATCCGATACCGTTGATGCGGAATCCGCCACGGCTGTCATCCCCTTCATCCTCCTCGGAATCACGCCATCGCTTCATGTCTGGTGCGCGGCGGAATTTTTTCCCATCTGGAAACTGGAAGAAGAATTCATAGGGAGTTCCTTCAAAAAGCTTTGGATCCATAAAGGGAGACATCTGAATATCAACATCCTCCCTTTCACGTTCGCTACGGCTGGTGTAAATACGGACCACTGAGGGTCCGACACGATCATAGATCTGGGCCTGCCCCTCTGAGATCTGGTGCAGGATATCAATGGGGTTATCCGCCGCTTTGGCGGCTGGAAGGACTGACAACATCAGCCAAACACAGAGTGACAGAGTCACAACTTTTCTCATGTCCTTTAGCTCCTTGGATACTTCTTTCGGTCTTCTCGTCTGGCACCGCCTTCGACAGCGCCTGTAGACTGGTTTCGCATTCAAAACGTAAACTGCCGCTATATCGTAACGCCCCACTCTATCTCCGCCGGTGAACCGCCGCCCAGTGCTCCATGCGTTGGTCTTCATTCCTCATCCGCCAGCGGAGCAGTTTCTGGCAGTATTCCGCCACGACTCCAACATGGGAGGGTGATTGAGCTCGATTGAAAAACTCATCCGGATCCTTGGCTAAATCAAAGAGAATGGAGGGCATATCCGCGGAGGCAAACTGGACATACTTATAATGGTCATCACGCACTACCCAGAACAGGCATTCATCAGGATGGATGGAACGGTCCACCGCGGGACGTGTCCGGAAATCGGCCTCAAAAAAGATCTCCTTCTTTCCTGGGGCTTTTTGATTTCCACGAACCATGCCGAGTAAACTGTTCCCTTGGAAACGATCTGGCACTGGCAGTCCTAGAAATTCCAGAATGGTGGGGGCGAGATCCACAGACTCCGCGAAGTGGTTCATCTTCTGGCCACGCGTGACATCGGCGTGGCTGGCCGGATCCCGGATGATCAACGGAACCCGCATGGTTGCATCAAAGAAATGAGCCTTATCAAGCAGGTAGTGGTCTCCCATGTAATCTCCATGATCGGAGCTGAAAAGGATCAGGGTATGGTCCCATTCCCCTGTCTGCTTGAGGAACTCAAAGAGTGCGCCTAAACAGTCATCCACCTCACTGATCATGCCGTAATAACAAGCCCGTGTTTCCCGCCATTCCAGTTCATCAACCAGGCAGTGCTCCCTTTGCATGAGACGGTAGTAGGGGTGATCATTCTCAAGTTCGCTGGGGTGCCGTATGGGAACTGGCATTTCAGAGGGGCTATACATGTTGTGGTATGGAGCAGGGCAGACACGGGGGGAATGGGGTTTGATGTAGTTGAGACTCAGGAACCAGCCACTCCCAGCGCGTGGCCGGATCCAGTCCATGGCGGTTTGAGTGACAAAGCGAGCCTCGCTGTCCTCGGCCTTGTAATGCGCGGGGTAATGGAGTGGAAGATGATCTCCAGGTCCTTCCGAGGGTACATCCGGTTCACTCACCTTGATCTTATCAAGGATTGCATCGGGATAACCCTTTGTGCGTAGCCATTGGAGATATTCCTGGCTGGTGTATTCATCATGGAAGAGCACCCAGTCAAATCCCGGCAGGACATTGTCATAGCAAGGGGTGGTTTTCTGCGGATGGCCATGAGGGAGGGTGCGCGGGTCACGGACATAGTCGTTGTACCCTATCAGCGCTGGGTTATAGCCACCTGCCTGAAGGTGCATGGCCAGGTTCTCCTCAGCATCAATGAGGGGAGTTTCATTGGTCAGAGCACGGTTCGAGCAGAGATAACGTCCGGTGAAAAGGCACATCCGGCTGGGACCACAGGGGTTGGTTTGGACAAAATACTTTGAAAAAAGAGTTCCTTCATGGGCGAGGGAGTCCAGATGGGGAGTCTGGATGACCGGATTACCAGCTGCACCGACACAATCATGACGGAACTGATCAGCCAGGATCAGAAGGACATTCCGGCGCTCTGGCATTCTTCCCTTCCCTTTCAGGATTTCATGGCCAGCGCGAATGCCTCCGCCATCCGGTCCAGGTCTTCCCTTTTCTTGGTTTCAGTGACACAGACAATCAAGCGGTCTTGGTTGCCAGTCCAGCGCGGATCACAAATACCGGCTTGAATGCCTTGAGTGCTCAACTGTTCCACCACAGAATCCACCGGACGATCAAGGACCAAGGTGAACTCATTGAAGAAGGGTGCCTCCGAGAGCATTCTCACACCTGGAATCTCCAGCAGCTTCCCCGCGAGGTAATGCGCCTTGCTGGTGTTCTGTTGAGCCACCTCGTGGAGGCCATGGGGGCCCAGAAGACTCATGTAGATGGTGGCGGCCAGTGCACACAACGATTGGTTGGTACAGATGTTGGAGGTCGCTTTGTCACGCCGGATGTGTTGCTCGCGGGTTTGGAGGGTGAGCACATAACCGGTCTTGCCCTCGGCATCGACTGTCTTGCCCACCAGCCGTCCCGGCATATGACGGACATCCTTGAACCTGACAGCGAAATAACCGGCATAGGGTCCACCAAATGAGAGCGGCATTCCAAGCGATTGAAGTTCTCCAACGGTAATATCCGCACCACAGGCTCCGGGTGGTTTGAGCAAGGCCAAGGAGAGAGGGTCAGAGGCCTGAATCCACATTGCTCCCATTGAACTTAGGACTTCCGCGAAGGCCTCCAAATTTTCCAGATATCCAAAGAAGTTGGGGTGCTGAACCAGAACCGCTGCTGTCTTCATGTCTCCTTGTTCAGCAAGAACCTCAAGGTCAAGGACCCCCTCCTTCACAGGGATCCCGGCTAGCTCCACTGGCATCCCAGTCAAATAAGTTTTGAGAGTCTCCTTCCAGCGTGGGTGAATGGAATCGGCATACAGGATTTTGTTTCGACGGGTAATCCTCAGCGCCATTAAGGCCGCTTCGGCCATAGCTGAAGCCCCGTCATACATGGAGGCATTCGCCACCTCCATGCCGGTCAAGGCGGCGATCAAAGATTGGAACTCGAAGATGTACTGGAGAGTTCCCTGACTGACCTCTGCCTGATAGGGAGTGTATGAAGTGTAAAATTCAGAACGCGAGAGCAGGCGGTCAATGATACTTGGCCGGATGTGTTCATAGGCGCCTCCCC
>CAZORO010000209.1:5642-8643 GCA_964581845.1 uncultured bacterium | reverse complement strand
TGTCTTATCAATCACTTACAACAAAAATCAGCGCAACTGCGGGGGGAACTTCGGACTAGGCCACGATCGATTCCATCAAGGTCTTTTTGTCACATGGGGGCATTCAATTCCCATCTTGAAGAGGTACAGTTCTTTGACCAACAACCTGAAAAGTGGACTTGTGTATGAATGGCCAGGACTTGCTGAAAGATGTTATTCGTTTGGCGGTTTTCCTCATGGCTGTGTTCATTACAGCATCTTTGGGTGCATTCCTGACCGCTCCCTCGGTTCCAGGCTGGTACAACACCCTCGAGAAACCCTCCTGGACACCTCCCAATTATCTGTTTGGCCCGGTCTGGACCACCTTGTACCTTTTCATTGCGATAGCAGGCTGGCTGGCCTGGAGAAAATCGGGACCTGACATCGATTACCTGACCTTTGGTCTTTATCTCCTACAACTGATTCTCAATGCTCTCTGGTCCGGGTGTTTCTTCGCGCTTCAGAACCCAGGTTTGGCCTTTGTGGATATCATCCTGTTATGGCTGGCAATTCTGGGAACCCTGATCCGCTTTGCCCCACTCTCCCGAACGGCCTGCATCCTTTTTGTCCCCTACCTGATCTGGGTGAGTTATGCCCTGGCTCTCAATCTGGCAATCTGGAGGATGAACTCATGACACAGACACCACCACAAACAATTTCAGCAAAGGATACGATAAAGGGGCAATTGGCCTCAATCGATCCCGCCCTACTCAAAGAAACTACCACCCATCTGGGCAAGAGTCTCGAAGATCACTCGATGGACTCGCCCATCTTGCTAGTCTTTCTGCGCCACCTCGGGTGTACCTTCTGCCGTGAGACACTCTCGGATATCCAGGCGAAGAAAGATTCACTGCGATCAAAAGGCATTCAAGCCGTATTTGTGCATATGTCCAGCGACCAGGAGGCCGAGATGATTCTAGGGAATTACGGTCTCGCGGATGCTCCCCGGATCAGTGACCCGGAACGGAACCTGTACAGGGCGTTCGGGCTTCAACGGGGGAAGGTTCTCCAGGTACTCGGTCCCAAGGTCTGGCTGAGAGGTTTTCTTTCCGCGATCATCGAGGGGCATGGATTTGGAAAGGTCCGAGGTGATGCCTTCCAGCTCCCAGGCGTGTTCCTCATCCACAAGGGGCAGATCCTTAAAGACTTCCGCCATAAAACCGCGGCGGACCGTCCAGACTACAGCCGTTTCGAGGCCACCTCTTAAGGACTATATTTCTGGATCTACACAAAGAACAAGAAAACTGATCACCTGAAGGAATCAATCTATTGCCGGAGGAACCCAATGGAACTTTTGAAAGATGATGATGCCTCCCTGCAGCCGTTGGAAGGCAAAACAGTTGCGATACTTGGCTATGGCAACCAGGGGCGGGCACAGGCGTTGAACCTGCGAGATAGCGGAGTGAAGGTGGTGGTCGGAAACAGGGATGATGACTACCGCAAGCGCGCTGTAGAGGATGGATTTGCGCCGATGGAAATCCCTGAAGCGGCCCGGATAGGAGATATTCTGCACATCCTGACCACCGATGAGTCGCAACCCTTGATCTGGGACTCACAAATCGCGCCAGGACTTAAACCGGGCAACACACTGGTCTGGTCGAGTGGGTACAATGTGGGATATGACCTCATCCGTCCTCCTCGCGATGTCGATGTGGTCATGGTGGCTCCCCGGATGACCGGCAACATGGTCCGTGCCCTTTACGAGCATGGGAAGGGGGCCCTGGCGATGTTCGCCATCCAACAGGATGCAACCGGCTCGGCCCGGAAAACCACGCTGGCTCTATGCAAAGGCATCGGCTTAACCCGGGGCGGCGTATTTGAGTCGACTTTCCGCGAGGAAGCGGAGCTCGACCTCTTCGCTGAACAGGTGGTTTGGGCCGGGTTGACCGCCTGGTTCCTGGAGTGCTTCGAGATCGGTGTCGAAAATGGCTTCTCACCGGAACTGATGGTGATGGAGCTCTATGCCTCCGGCGAGGCGGGGGAAATCCTGGGGATGATGGCTCAGAATGGTTTCTTCAAACAGATGACTCATCACTCGACCACCAGCCAGTACGGTACCCTTTCACGCGGTCCGGACTTGATCACCGATGAGATACGCGCGAAGGCCAGACGCAATCTGATCGAGGATATCAAGGGAGGTAAATTCGCTAAGGAGTGGAGCGATGAGCAGTCTGGAGGATCCAAGCGTCTGGCGCAATTAAAAGAGAAAGCCTTGAACCACCCCATGAGCCTGGCTGAGGACCGTGTGATCGCCATGATCCAATCCGCTCACCGGCTTGATTCATAAGAACGCATCATGCGTCTCGCCAACAAGGTTGCGATCATCACCGGAGCGGCACAAGGAATCGGGCTTGTAATCGCCCGTGTCTTCGCCACAGAGGGCGCCCAAGTGGTGCTTTCGGATCGTGACCATGAAAAGGGAGAACATGCTGCCGGGGAAATCGCCGCCAGCTATGGGGCCGCATTCTTTCATCCCTGCGATGTGATCCATGAGGATCAAGTAAAAGGCCTCATTGAAAAGGCAGTCTCGGTATACGGACATTTGGACATCATCGTCAACAATGCGGGTGTATGCCATGTCTGTCCCGCCGAACAGAGTTCCGTGGAGCAATGGGATGAGGTCATGGCCATCAATGTCCGTTCGATTTTCCTAACCGCCAAACATGGCGTTCCACACCTGCGCCGGCAGGGTGGAGGAAGCATCCTGAATGTCGCCTCCATCTCGAGCTTTGTCGGACAGAAAGGAACGCCGGCCTATACCGCGAGCAAGGGCGCGGTCCTCCTTCTGACAAAAAGCTTGGCTGTGGATTACGGGCCGGACAGGATCCGTGTGAACTGCATTTGCCCCGGGATCACCGACACACCCATGCTGCGTTACCACATGGGACAGGGGGGAGATGTAGACCGGGCTATCGTGGAACGCCTGAAGCGGGTTCCCCTTGGCCAGATGTTGTACCCGGAGGACATGGGGAAGACGGCGGCA
>CAZORO010000209.1:0-5632 GCA_964581845.1 uncultured bacterium | reverse complement strand
GCATTTCTTTGCAGCGATGAGTCAAGCGGGATCACCGGCGCCTCGCTGGTAGTCGATTGCGGGTACATCGCCTGCGCTGAGTTCCCAGGATAGCCGGTTGTTGAAAAATAACCGCGGTAATGAATTCCCGCCTTGGCAGGAACGATCAAATCAATATCGCTCACCGAGGATCCCATGATTTACTCTCTTCAAGTCTTATATGGAGCCCGCCAAAAATCACCTGCTTGTGTCTGGTACTACATCGGCAAGGTGGGAGAGTGGCGCGATTTGTTTTTCTATTACTGGTTGATCCGTGGAAATGGCCACAACATTCTTGTTGATACCGGGGTTCCACTGAACAAACCGGAAGACTTCGAGATCCTCAACCGCAGTCATCAGTATGTTCACCAGGACTGTACCCATCCCCGTGAACATGTCGTTCAACCACCGGATGCCCTGGCCAGGGTGGGGTTTACCTGCGATGACATCGACAAGGTTCTGATCACCTCCACCTCGACTTATGCCACGGGGAATATCGAGATGTTCAAAAAGGCCGGCATCTACATCTCACGCCTGGGTTGGGAAAACGTAATGGGTGGTGACAAGATGGGGCTCTATGAAAGCCGGGTTTTCTTCGCCAAACAGACCATGGAATACCTCCATGGCCCGGGCAAAGAGAAGATCCACTTGGTGGATGATGAGGAGATTCTCCCAGGGCTCCGCTATTGGTGGACAGGGGTCCATCACCGTGGCTCGATGGCGGTTACTGTGGAAACCCGTATTGGGAAAGTGACCTTCGCCGATTGCGCATTTGTCTATGAGAACCTGGAGGAAAAACGCCCCATCGGTTGCATCGAGAACATGGAGGAGTGGAACACGGTCTATCCCCGCCTGATGGATGCGGACCTGGTCCTGCCATTCCATGACAGCCGTCTTCTGGAGAGATACCCGGATGGAGTGATCGTTTAGTTTTGGAGGCTCTCGATGAGGTATATTTTATGTTCATTTATCCTATTCATTCTGCTTCTTACCATTTCTTCACCACAATCTCAGGCCACCACCTCACCCTTTTTCAATATCCGTGACTTCGGCGCGGTGGGGGATGGACACACCTACGATACCGCCGCGATCCAGAAGGCGATCGACACCTGCGCGGAAAATGGAGGGGGGATCGTGCTCTTTCCGGTGGGAAGATATCTCTCCGGTATGATCCATCTGAGGAGCCATGTCACCCTCGATCTTGTTCCTTCGGCGGTCCTTCTGGGCAGCACACGATTGGAGGATTACCCTCTCACGCAATGTAAGTTTGCTTCCTATTCAGACCTCTATTCTGGAAGGGCGCTGATTTGGGGGGAGGGACTGGAGGATGTGGGCATCACTGGCGCGGGAACTATCGACGGCCAAGGGGCATCTTTCAAGGCGAACCGCCCCACTCAGGAAAAGGCCAGGGAGCTGACCCGCGATTGGGCTGATCCAGGACGTTACCGTCCCCATGCCGTGTATATCGATAGACCTTTCCTCCTACGTCTCGTCAGCTGCACAGGTGTTCACATCGAGGGCATCAAACTGTGTCATTCAGCGATGTTCGCGCAGCATTATCTGAACTGCCAGTCCATCCATATTCATGGTATCTCGGTCTATAACCATTGTAGTTACAATAATGATATGATGGACATCGATTGTTGCCGTGATGTGATTATCTCGGATTGTTGTGGAGATTCCGATGACGACGCTCTGACACTTAAGAGCAACGCTGGCTTTCCCACGGAAAATGTTGTGATAAGCAATTGCATCCTCAGCTCTCATTGCAATGCGATTAAAATGGGAACCGAGTCGAGTGGCGGATTCAAGAACATCACGATTTCCAATTGCGTGATCCGTCCCTCCCGCGACAGAGAAGCCATGGCGGGAGAGGACAATGGCCTGGCTGGAATCGCCCTGGAGATTGTCGATGGAGGAACCCTGGATGGGATTACCATCACAAACACAGCCATTTCAGGGCAAACCACTCCCCTTTTTGTCCGTCTGGGCAACCGTGCCCGTCCTTACCGGAAGGACCTTCCTATACCCGGCATGGGGGTACTCAGAAATGTTGTCATCAGTAATCTGGTGGCCAAGAATGCGGGAACCATGAGTTGCTCCATCACCGGGCTACCGGGATATCCGGTCGAAAACGTGATCCTCTCCAATATCCAGATTGGTACGGCAGGAGGCGATCCAGGTACGATTCCAAATGAAATTCCCGAACAACCCGATAAGTACCCCGAATCGGCCATGTTCGGTCCGCTGCCCGCCTATGGTTTCTATTGCCGGCATGTACGGGGGCTTTCATTCAGGGATGTCTTCCTCTCCTCCGCACAACCCGATCCACGTCCGGCCTTTGTGTTTGATGATGTGGCGGATCTAGTTCTTGACCAGATCTCAGCCGAGGTAAGCCCAGATGCTGCCGCTCACATGATCTTCAAGGATTCCTCGGATGTCATGGTGTCGGGATGCAGTCCATATCAGGGGCGGTCCTTCCTTTCTCTGTGTGGCAGCGGCAACCGTATCAATGCGATCGGTAATGATCTCAGCCGAATGAGTAAGCCTTTCGTGTTTGATCCCCCTTCCTTGGAGGCAGCCTTGTTTTCCAGTGGGAACCGGACACTCATCATGGAGTAATCCTCTTCCAGGTGGCATGGGGTTGATGACTGCCGCCGGGAGGGTCATGATTCCGCATGTGGAATCGAGGTGGCCTACTCCTCGATGAGGTAGGGGTATTTCCATGCTGGTTGGGCTCCTAATACCAGGTATGTGGATACGGAGGGAAGATCATCGTGTTTCTCAAACCATGCCGGACCATGAGTGTCATCCTGGCCGTGGGCACATCGCTTTTCTTTATTTCATGCAACCAGTCTTCAGGACCATCCAGTAGTGAACCTGATAAACCAGCTTACAAGTTCACTATTGTTCTCTACAGCTCCGCAGGGAACCCATTCTGGTCGAAGGTCATATTTGGAGCGCGAGAGATGGCCGGTCTGTTGGGGTGCGAGGTCGATGCTCAGTATGCCAACAACGATCCAGTCCGGCAGAACGACATCATCGAGACCGCCATTGCCAACAAGGTGGATGGCATCGGTGTGGCGCTCAATTACGATGACGCATATGACGAGGTGGTCAAGAAGGCGATTGATCTGGGCATTCCAGTCATCTGCCTGAACACCGATGATTCACAGGGAGCGGCGGGAAACGCGCGTATGGCCTACATCGGCCAGCACCTCCAGACAGCCGGGGAGATGATCGCACGGCGTCTGGTCAAGGATGGCGGCCTCAAGGCGGGTGACAAGGTGGTCTGCCCGGTGGAACATCCTGATGCCGCCTATGCAACCGGCCGTTATGAAGGAGCCAAGAAAGTTTTTGATGAGGCCGGGATCGAGTCTGAAATCCTCAACAGCGGCCATGTGTCCCTGGAGGAGAATCTCAACCGCATCACTCAATACCTCCTTGGCCATCAGGATGTCGATGGGGTACTCGCGCTGGGCGGGATGCCGATGGAGATGGTGCCACAAGCCATCCAGGATGCCGGGATGAAAATTCCCAATGCCGGCTTTGACATCACCAAGCAGATCGGCGAGAACATCCGGGAGGGGCGCACTTTAGCGACAGTGGACCAACAACCCTTCTACCAGGGATCGATGACAATCATGCAACTCTTTTACAACAGGAAGTATGGGATGATTCCCTGCGATACCAATACCAGTGGAGGTATCATTGACAAGTCCAATGTGGAGCCGGTGATCAATCTCGCCGACAGGATACGATAATTGTGAGTAGAAATTCGTTTTTCACACGATTGAAGCAGCACAAAGCTGCCAATATTCTACTGGTATTTGTTGCCGTTCAGTTTATCTGCATCACCACCTCGCTGATTTTCCCCGAACAGTTCCGTTACTTGGCCGGAGGAAACCTTGAAACCCTGCTTAAGACGATCCCAGTCCTCGCGATTCTATCCATTGGGGTCGGTATCCTGATGATCGCTGGGGAATTTGATCTCTCAGTGGGATCGACCTTCGCTTTTACATCATTTGCGATGGCCTGGATGTTCAATCACCAATTTCTGCCTGCATCTCTGGCTGCGCTTCTGGCCATCCTAATGGGGGGGCTCATGGGGCTGCTCAATGGACTGATTACAGTAAAGGCGCGGATCCCCTCTTTCATCGCGACGTTGGGAACGATGATGTTTTGGCGCGGAATCATCCTGGTCTGCTCACAGGGAGTCACCCAACCCTTCCGTCCAGTAATGGGTTTTGAGTCAGTATTCGCGGGGTCATTCGGCATACTACAAATTCAGTTCCTGTGGTTGATTGTGATTGCGGCGGGTGGTTACCTGTTGCTGGAACGGCATAAATTTGGAAACCATGTCTTCGCGGTGGGCGGCAATGCGGCAGCTGCGGTCGCTATTGGGGTGAATCCGAAACAGGTAAAAGTTGCGTGTTTCGTCTTGGTGGGAGTTTTATCCGCTCTGGCGGGAGTGCTCAGCACGGTACGTGTTCACTCGGTATCGCCCGTCCAGGGGCGCGGCATGGAGCTGCAAGCCATTGCTGCCTGTGTGATCGGCGGTCTTTCCTTAATGGGGGGAAGCGGAACCATTCTGGGTATCCTGCTGGGAGCGGCGCTGCTGCACACCATCGATAATGTACTCATCCTCCTCCGCGCGCCGGGCGACTCACTGGAGCTGTTCATCGGGGTGCTGATCGTCGCCGCCGCGATCCTGAATAATCTTTCCAACCGGGAGCATGGATCATGAACGGCCAGGTTCCTGTTGCTTCCATGACACCATTGGTTGAACTACGCGGAGTGACCAAACGCTATGGGGCGGTGGTGGCGCTTGATCAAGTTAATTTCTCTATCAACCAGGGCGAAGTCATCGGCCTGCTGGGTGACAACGGCGCGGGGAAATCGACCCTTGTGAAGATCCTGTCCGGGATTGTCCAGCCGACCAGTGGAGTGTTTCTCGCGGATGGAAAACCGGTGCGGGTGAAATCAAGAAGAGACTCTTACCGGCTGGGAATTGAAACCATCTACCAGGATATCGCGCTCATCGACCAGATGGACATCATGCGCAATATCTTTCTGGGACGCGAGGAGACCAATTGCCTTGGCTTCCTGCGGATGAACCTCATGAAAAAAAAGGCCATGGAAGTCCTGGAGCATACCGTGGGAATCTCCGGAATCCGTTCGACCAGTCAATACGTGGGAGGACTTTCTGGAGGCCAAAAGCAAGCGGTGGCCCTCGCCCGCGCGGTACACTTCAAAAACAGAATTCTGCTGCTGGATGAACCGACCAGCGCGCTCTCAGTGAGAGAGACCGAGAAGACACTGCAATACATCCGCGGCCTCAAGAATGAAGGCGTCTCCAGCGTTCTGGTCACGCACAACATGTACCATGGTTATCACACCGCCGAGAGATTCGTGATCCTCAGCAAGGGCCGGATCATCAAGGAAGTCCGGAAAGAGGAGACGAGTATCGAGGAACTGACGGATATTGTCAGTTCGACATGAGACCTCACCCCCCAACCCCCCTCTCCCGAAAGGAGAAGGGGGGCCTCTCCCCCCACTCGTCCTATGGGCGAGGGGGGTTGGGGGGTGAGGTCTCGGTAGCCGTTAGCGTCCG
>CAZORO010000208.1:7127-8745 GCA_964581845.1 uncultured bacterium | reverse complement strand
CAAATCCAAGCCCCAACCACCTGAATTCCTCATGCAAGGCCGTATGGTTCGTCATAAAACTTTCGGCATCGGCAGGGTGCAAAGTGTGGAGGGAGAAGACCCCCTATGGCGGGTGACAGTCGACTTCAAGATTACGGGCAGGAAAACAGTGATTCAAAAATACGCGAAACTGGAACCGGTGTAGAAGATTCTTATGGAGTGGCGAATTCATTCGCATCGCGTTTCTTGCGGTTGAAATCGCTACTCCAAGGTAAAAGCCCATTCCATGGTTTTTCCCCTTTTTCTCCAAAGGATACCATCGAGCCTGTTGCGCGGCAATCTTCCATCCGGGGAATAAGATCCCCAAGAACAGCTTTTCTGTTCTATGATTGGGACTGGTTCGATCTGTCCGCACCATTAACCTTGTCACCAGGAGGTACCCATGCCTTTCATCCTCGCCCTCGATGAGGGAACCACCAGTGCCCGTGCTATCCTCTTCGGCCAGGATGGCCAGATCGTAGCCTCTGCTCAACAGGACTTCCGTCAGATCTTCCCCCAACCCGGTTGGGTGGAACATGACCCACTCGAAATCTGGGAATGCCAATGCGCAGTCGCGGTTCGGGTTCTCCGAGAGGCGCACCTTTCCACCAAAGACATCGCCGCCGTCGGCATCACCAACCAGCGTGAGACCACGCTTCTGTGGGATCGTGAAACCGGCGAACCTGTGTGCAACGCCATTGTCTGGCAAGACCGCCGTACCGCTCCTCTCTGCGATGGGCTACGCCTGGAGGGTTGTGAGAACTTGATCCGTGAACGGACCGGTCTAGTCATCGATGCCTACTTCTCGGCCAGCAAGATCACCTGGATTCTCGACAACATCCCTGGGGCACATGAACGGGCCATTCAGGGGAAACTCGCTTTCGGTACGATCGACTCTTGGCTGGTGTGGAAGCTCACCGGCGGACGCAGCCATGTGACCGATGCTTCCAACGCCTCACGCACACAGCTGTACAATATCCACACCGGCGTGTGGGATGAGGATCTCCTCGAATTGTTTAGGATCCCCTCCAGCCTCCTACCTGAGGTCCATTCCTCCAGCGGACATTATGGGGATATTGTGGATGTTGAGGGGCTTAGGGGGATTCCCATCATGGGGATCGCCGGGGATCAGCAGGCCGCCCTTTTCGGCCAGCTGTGTCTCTCGGAGGGATTGGCCAAGAACACCTATGGCACAGGCTGTTTCCTGCTCCAGAACACGGGTTCCTATGCGGTGACTTCCCATCACCGTCTCCTCACCACCATCGCATGGAAACTGGGAGGAGAAGTTTCCTATGCCCTTGAGGGAAGTGTCTTCATCGGCGGCGCGGTGGTGCAATGGCTGCGTGATGGTTTGGGGATGATCCGTTCCTCGGATGAGATCGAACCACTGGCCAGGAGTGTTCCTGATAGCGGGGGGGTGTTCTTCGTTCCAGCTTTCGCCGGAATGGGTGCGCCACATTGGGATTCTTACGCACGGGGGACCATGACCGGTCTCACACGTGGCACCACTTCCGCTCACATCGCGCGTGCTGCGTTGGAGAGCATCGCCTTTCAGGTGGCGGACCTCCTGGAGGCGGTCCATGCGGATGCCATCACTTCC
>CAZORO010000208.1:0-7117 GCA_964581845.1 uncultured bacterium | reverse complement strand
TCGTGTGGATGGTGGCGCGGCCCGCAACGATCTTCTCTTGCAGTTTCAGGCCGACCTATTGGGAGCGCCGGTGATCCGGCCCGTCAACACCGAAACCACCGCTGCGGGTGCCGCATTTCTGGCCGGTTTGGCCGCGGGAGTATGGAAAGGTAGCAAAGACCTTGCTGGACAATGGAGGATCGACCACCGCTTTGAACCTGGAATGACACGTACACAAGCCACTGAGCTTCAGAACCGCTGGCGGCGCGCCGTGGAGCGTGCCAAGGGATGGGAGGTGGAAAGATGACACTGGTCCGGGAAGAGTTGCTTCGACGTGTGCGTGAACACCGTGAGCCATGGGATATGGTGGTCATCGGTGGAGGTGCGACCGGGGTAGGGGTGGCGGTCGATGCAGCCTCGCGAGGATATGATGCCCTCCTTCTTGAACAGAGTGATTTCGGCAAGGGAACCTCCAGCCGCAGCACCAAGCTGGTTCATGGCGGTGTGCGCTACCTCGAACAGGGCAACATCTCCCTGGTCATGGAGGCTCTCAAGGAACGTGGTTTGCTGCGCCGGAATGCTCCCCACCTGGTCCTGGACCTGGGATTCGTGGTTCCGAACTATGAATGGTGGGAAGCCCCCTTTTATGGTCTGGGGCTGAAAATTTACAACCTGCTGGCGGGGAAGTATGGCTTCGGTACCTCGGAGATCCTCTCACGGGAGGAGACTCTCGCGCGGTTGCCCACCATTAAGACCGAGGGTCTACGCGGGGGGGTGATCTATTTCGATGGCCAGTTTGATGACTCCCGCTTGCTCATCAATCTGGTCACCACCGCCTCCGAGCAGGGAGCTGCACTTCTCAACTATGTGAAGGTGACTGCTCTCGAAAAGGGAAGCGATGGTTTCATCAATGCCTTGACCGCTTGTGACCAGGAGTCAGGGGAGGAATTTCATATCTCCGCCCAGGTGGTCGTTAATGCCACCGGTCCCTTCTGCGATCCAGTCCGGCGTATGGCGGAGCCGGATGTCCAATCCATGATCGCTCCCAGCCAGGGGATCCACTTGGTTTTTGATGGTTCCTTCCTTCCCGGCGATAGCGCCATCATGGTTCCCCATACCAGCGATGGACGTGTCATGTTCGCCATCCCCTGGCATGGCCACACCCTGGTGGGCACTACCGATACCCCCATCGAGGAGCCGGTGCTCGAACCAGAGGCATTCGAGGAGGAAATCGATTTCATCCTGGAGACTGCCTCGCGCTATCTCCACAAGCCTCCCGCACGAAGCGATATCCTCAGCGTCTTTGTAGGGATTCGTCCACTGGTGCGTGCGGGTGATGCCAAGAACACAGCGGCGCTCTCACGTGATCATACCATCCATATCGACCGTTCGGGATTGCTGACTATCTCGGGTGGGAAGTGGACCACCTACCGGCGCATGGCCGAGGATTGTGTCAATCAGGCCGCCTTACTAGCTGGCCTCCCGGAGAAACCTTGCGTCACTTATAACCTCAATATCCATGGTTTCCACATGGCCTCGGAGCGCCATGGCGCTCTCGCTGTGTATGGTTCCGATGCCCCGCTGATCCTTGATCTCATCCGGGGTACGCCAGCTCTCTGCCAGGTTCTTCATGAATCGCTACCTTACGTCTCCGCCGAGGTAGTTTGGGCGGTGCGCCATGAGATGGCGCGTACGGTGGAGGATGTCCTCGCCCGCCGCACCCGTGCGTTGTTCCTCAATGCAAGAGCGGCGATGGATATGGCGCCGAAGGTGGCAGACCTCATGGCGGCGGAGTTAGGGAAGGGGGAGGAGTGGAGGAGAGGGCAGGTGGAGGAGTTTGAGAGGGTGGGGGGGAAGTTTATGGTATCCTAATCGATGTTTTTATAAAGGAGTTTAACCCATGAGAACCGCGCTCATTGTTGTCGATCTGCAGAATGATTTCATGGAGGGGGGAGTGCTAGCCGCCAAGGACACGCTCTCCCTGATCGATCCGTTGAACCAATGCATCGAGAAGTGGATGGGGACCGGGGATCCCATCGTGTTCACCCGCGATTGGCATCCGGAGAGCCATTGGTCTTTCGAAACCGAGGGGGGACCCTGGCCTGTACACTGTGTGAAGGGAACTCCAGGAGCAGAGATCTATTCAAGTATAACCATCCCTCCCGGGGCCTGGATCATCGACAAAGGTATCGACAGACACAGTATCGGGTACAGTGATTTTGGAAGTACTCAGCTCGAGAAAAGGCTCTGGGCTGAGCATATCACCCACCTCGCGATCTGCGGGATTGCCACGGAGTACTGTATCAAGGCGGATGTCCTGGATGCTTTGGCGCTGGGGTTTCGGGTTACGGTACTGGTGGACCTGATCCGTCCTATTGACGCTCACAACGGGGATGCGGAAAAAGCACTCACCGAGATGGAAAAGGCGGGAGCATTGCTAAGGGAAAGCGCTATATGGATGAGATGAATGAAAAACATATGGAAAGGAAAAATCTAGGATTGGTTTATTTCAAAAAAAGATGAAGGTCCATCCGCGTGCAAGACAATCTGGTTTAAGAGATCTCGGCCGATCAATGCGTCGTTTCTTTCTGTTGATATCACCTCAAGGTCAAATGAAAAGCCTTTTCAATTTCAATAGATACAAAAAAGGTTGGCCATATTGTCGGTTCTGTATCAAATGATCCTTTGCATTCCCGGAAATTATATGGTTTAAGATAAAGTCTCTTCTTGGTTGATTCGGGAATAACAGTCAAGTCGGCTCCCGTGTCGACCTTCGCCACACTTTCCTGAAAATCATTTCCATTTACAGATTTGATTCGGATAGGAACAATCAGTGCGGGAGGATTCAATAGGTGCGAGTAGCTCCATCTCATTGCACTATCTCTGGACTAGGGATATCCGCAACAAGAGATTTCCTCTCCACCTTTGTGATGAGAATGGTGGCACTGGGATATTCCTGGAATACACGGCGAGCTAGTGCAAATTTACAAATATCAGAATCGATGATGGTTTTGTCTTTGATGGCAACATATTTCCCAAGAAGGGATGGATCCTTCAAGAGTTTCTTTTGGATCCTTTTATAGAAAAGAACTTGCTGGCGCCACTCGGTAAGTTCGGGGTCCACCTGTACTCTTGAGTGGAACTTAGGAGATGGATCTTCTCCGGTACCGTCATATAGTTCTGTTTCGATCAATATGGTTGGACGTTGATTTCCGATTGACACTGTTTTGAGTATCCTTCTCAACCCCTGAATTACCTATATTGTACTCCTATTGGAGAAAGGTGAAAGGCAATAGACTCGGTCCAAATAAAAAAAAGCGGCCCATCTCGAGCCGCTTTTTTCTAACCAATATCCAACTGTTATGCGAAGTCCTTATCCCTTCTTCAACGCCTCCGCGTAGTCCGTCTTCTCCCAAGTGAAATCGCTGTCCTCACGTCCGAAGTGGCCATAGTTGGTGGTCTTGGCGTAGATCGGACGGCGCAGATTCAGGCGGTCGATGATGGCTCTTGGACGCAGATCGAAAAGCTTCTTGACCCGCTCGGCGATCTCCTCATCGGGGATGGTTCCGGTTCCGAAGGTATTGACCATCAGCGAAACCGGCTGAGCCACGCCGATCGCATAAGCCACTTGTGTTTCGCAACGATCCGCCAGACCAGCGGCGACAATGTTCTTGGCTACATGACGCATTGCATAGGCTGCTGAACGGTCCACTTTTGTAGGATCTTTCCCCGAAAAGGCCCCGCCACCATGACGCCCCATGCCGCCATAGGTGTCGACAATGATCTTCCGTCCGGTCAGTCCAGCATCGCCATGCGGCCCGCCGATCACGAAACGTCCGGTTGGATTGATATGGATCTTGGTATTCTTATCCAGGAACTCCTGCGGAATCACCGGCTTGATCACCTTCTCCATCAGGTCTTCGCTGATCCGTTGGTGAGTGGCCTCCTCATCATGCTGAGTCGAAAGCACGATTGCCTCCACGCGCGACGGTTGGCCCTTCTCATACTCGATGGTTACCTGGGATTTGCCATCGGGACGAAGATAGGAGAGCACGCTGTCCTTGCGGACCTGGCTCAGTTTCTCGGTAAGACGGTGTGCCAGGAAAATGGGCATCGGCATGAGAGTGGGGGTTTCACGGCAAGCATACCCGAACATCATCCCCTGGTCGCCCGCTCCCTGCTCATGGTCTTCGGCCTCATTGACCCCCTGGGCAATGTCGGGGGACTGAGGATCGATCGCCACGAGCACCGCGCAGGTCTTCCAATCAAACCCCATCGCGCCATCGGTATACCCAATCCGCTTGATCGCGCTACGGGCCACCTCCTGGAAATCAATGTAACAGCTGGTCGAGATCTCCCCGGCAATCACAGCCACCCCGGTGGTGACCAGGGTTTCGCAAGCCACCCTGCCCATCTTGTCCTGGGTGAACACGGCATCGAGAACTGAATCCGAGATCAGATCGCAGATCTTATCGGGATGTCCCTCCGTCACGGACTCGGAGGTGAACAAAAAACGTTGTGCCATTTCTTTTGACCGGCCTCCTCTGTTGTATTCGCCCCGGACCCAACTCCTCCTTGAGAAGCGGGGCTTTAATGCTTTGTTGAATTGGTTGTGCAACATTTCAGACCTCATCCCCCCAACCCCCTTCTCCCATAGGGCGAAGGGGGAGCGTCCCCCTCTCTCATTGGGAGAGGGGGGTTGGGGGGTGAGGTCCTCTGTTGTATTTCCAGTCCAACAGCCTACTAAGATCTCGGCTCACCGAACCAGATCTGTGCGGAGTCGCCGATGTTGAGACTCTGGAAGGTCCCCTCCACTAACGAGGAATCACCCAGCAAGGAGCTTTTCAAAGCCGCCCGCCTCACCACCGAGTTCCGGTTAATGATGCTGTCCTCGATGATCGACTGCTCGATGTGACTCCCCTCCGCTATGGAAACATAAGGGCCGACAATCGAATCAACAAGAGTGACTCCATCCGCGATATGAACTGGTTCACGGATGATGCTCCCCTCCGTTCTGATTGGACGTTGTTTCTTCTTCAGAAGCGCGCGATTGGTTTCCAGCAGGGTCTCAGGTTTACCACAATCGTACCAGCCTTCCACCGGGAAGGCGGTCATCTTCACTCCCTGTCCCAGCATAATCTGAAGTGCATCGGTGAGCTGGTATTCCCCCTTGGTTCTACGGTCCTGCTCTAGAATTAACTTTTCGAGTGCATTGCGGAGTACTAAAGTATCATGAATGTAATATAGACCCACAATAGCCAGGTTACTGGGGGGTGGATCTGGCTTTTCCACAAGATTTGTGATCCACCCATTCTCCAGAACCACGACACCGAAACGGCGGGGATCATCGACCTCCTTAACACCTATTGAACAGTTCCCACTGTCGAGAACACCCTCAAAGGAACACTCGAAGATCGTGTCCCCCAATACGATGAGCGCTGGTCCCCCGGTAAAATATTCGCGTGCCAGGTAGATCGCATGGCCCAGGCCCAGCAGCTTTTCCTGACGGACCACATGCACCTTGAAGTCATACTCGCTGGTCACATAGTCTGTGACTTGCTGGCCACGGTAACCCACCACCAGTACCACTTCATCGACACCGGCCACACTCAGCTTCTCGAGGATGTGCCCCAGGATGGGTTTTCCCGCCACATGAACTAGCACCTTGGGTGTGGTATGGGTGTGGGGACGCAGCCGTGTTCCCTCTCCCGCTACGGGTATAATGGCCTTCATCGGCGCGATTTGTTTCCCTCCTGACATGAATGAGGGGTGGCGTTTCTGCCCGCCACCCCCCGACGGAGCCGAAGTATGTCGCAAGCCAGAGATGGGGTCAAGGATGCTGACTCAGATCGGTTTTCTTAAGGAATTCTGCCCTTTTCTGCAATAATCAATCGACTGTGCCAGTATCCGTGCTGCTTCCTGTGGGGCATGGAAACCAGTCGAGTTCTCCGCCTCGACAAAGTCAATAAGGAACTGCGCTTTCCGTTGGTAGTCACGGGATGGGGTGAGCTGTTCATCGGTGATCCCATTCCCCTTGGCCGCTTTGAGGTCTCCAATCAAGTCCATGAGTGCGTCCATTGCCAGATTTCGCATTTGGAAGGTACGGTCTTGAATCGCCTCGGCACGGGCTTTGAGTTCTTCCTCAGGAAACTTGTGGCAGGTCTGGCAAGCGTTATTGATGTTCAGCAGCGGGCTGCGTACATGGTGGTCGCTGATCTTAAGCGCGCCAATACGCTTGTAAGGCATATGGCAATCGGCGCAGGCCACCCCGCTACGGGCATGGATCCCCTGATTCCACATTTCGAATTCGGGGTGCTGCGCCTTCAAGGCATTCGCATCCGTGTCCGCATGGACCCAGTCCTTGAACCCTACCTCGTCGTAATAAGCTAGGATCTGATCCGCTTTGAGTCCCTTGAACCAGGGATAAGTCAGCCGCTTCTCTGTGCCTTTGAAATAGTACTCCACATGGCATTGCCCACACACAAAGGCCCTCATCTCCTGACGGGTGGCCATTGTATTGGGATTGTAGTCTTTAATTCCCTGGCTCTCCTTGTAAACCTTGATCCCTTCGAGGAATCCCGGGCGAGTGACACGCAGCTGCATGGTTTGGGGATCATGGCAATCGATGCAAGTCACAGGATGGTTTACGAGTTTTCGAACCTCCGGGTAGGGCATCTGGTTCATCATCTCAAAACCCTTAAAGAGGTCCCCGCCACCGAGTTTCTTGTAAGGTACATAAACGGAGGCATGGCAATGGATGCAGGTTCCGGGCTGTTCCGAGAACTGTTGGCGTTCGGTAAAGATCTGGTCATCCAGCATATAGGCATGGCCACGTTCCTCACGAAAATCCCTGGAGAAGGCGTACCCGGCCCACATGGTTACCAGCCGTGGATCTTCCTCGAGTCTCGATTCCGAGACCACCGATCGAGGGTCCGCCTCGGTGGGAGTACGCGGCATGGCCTCGCTGCCTCCGAAGCGTGTACGTACCATATCGACTGTCCGCTTGTAGGCATCGTATTGCTGGGGGAAGTTTTTACCCCAAATGCTCGGATCCTCGGTCTCGTCATCGAGATCCACCACCCGGAAGAAGGGATTCCGGGCTTCCTGTTTACGCTCGAAGATGTTGACAAGAAGCGCC
>CAZORO010000207.1:0-8764 GCA_964581845.1 uncultured bacterium | reverse complement strand
AGACGTTCACCGCGCAGCTCACGAGCATCACCCATGCAGCGGCAGGGGCCATAATATAGAGGGTGTATTGATTCTGGAGTTCCCCTGACAGTCCGGCCCCCTCCCAGGTGTTTCTCCACATACGGACCAGGAGTAGTCCCGCACAGGGCAGAAGAGCGGTGAGTGACACGGGGAACGTGAACGGCATGTTTCCCACAAGGAAACCACGAACTCCGAGGAAAGTACTCACCATTCCCGCTGTTCCAGCCAGGAAAAGGATGACCACTGTTTTCGGCTCACGGAATCCTTGAAGTGAGAGAGGGTCAATGAACAGGAGAGATAGGAAAATTCCCGCGATCAGAGTGGTACGCAAGCCCGCTTGATGTAGACGCGTGATCTTCGACACGAAGGTATACTCCGGATGGTAATCTGCCCAGACGGGTATGAAATGCCAAGGGGTGGGGGAAGATTCCTTCCACCCACCCCTGTGTTTATCCGTTACGATCCATGAAAGGAGGGTCTAGTCCTGAGTCTCGCGGATTACTTCGCTGATTGTGGTAATACCTAAAACGATTTTCTTCCAACCATCTTCACGCAAAGTAAGCATCCCCTCCTCGCGTGCCTGCTGGAAAATGACAGAACTCGGAGCACGTGCGAGCACGAGATCACGTACCACATTGGAGAGAACAAAGACCTCGAAGAGGCCGATACGTCCTTTGTATCCTGTGTAATTACATTCATCGCAACCAGCGCCTTTGTAGAAAGTGACTCCCTTTACTTCCTCCGGACTGACTCCCAGATCGTAAAACTCCTCATCGGTGGGGGTGTACACCTGCTTGCAGCGCTTGCAGATCGTCCTAACAAGCCGCTGGGCCACCACCGCTTCGATGGAGGAGGTAATCAGGAATGGTTCCACTCCCATGTCTGTCAAACGGGTAACCGCCGAGGGAGCATCATTGGTGTGCAGGGTGGAGAGTACCAAGTGACCGGTAAGCGAGGCTTCGATCGCGATCGAGGCGGTTTCCACGTCACGAATTTCACCGACCATGATGACATCAGGGTCCTGACGGAGGATGGACCGGAGGCAAGTGGCGAAGGTCAGGCCAATCTCGGGATTGATGTTGACCTGGACAATCCCTTTGAATTCATACTCAACCGGGTTTTCAACGGTGATGACCTTGAGTTCCGGGTTATAAATTCGTGTCAGCGCGCCATAGAGTGTCGTTGTTTTTCCTGAACCGGTCGGTCCTGTAACCAGTAGAATCCCGTTCGGACGTTTGATGATCTTCTCCAGGATCTTGAGATTCTCTGGGGTAAGGCCTGATTGCTCCAGACCCACCACCGCGTTCTGGCGGTCCAGGATACGCATCACGATGCTCTCGCCATTGACGGTTGGGAGCGAGGAGACACGCATATCCACCTCGCGATTGGCTACATTCAAGCGGATACGGCCGTCCTGAGGAAGGCGGTACTCGGAAATGTCCATGTTCGACATAACCTTGATTCTCGAAACAATGGCATTCCAGAGATTCATTGGGGGTGGCTTGGTTTCATGGAGGGCTCCATCCACACGGTAACGAATACGGAAAGAGTGTTGATAAGGTTCGAGGTGAAGGTCAGAAGCGCGGTCTTTGACCGCTTGAAGGAGAATCAGGTTGACCAGACGGATAATCGGTGGATCTTTGGCCAGTTTCTCAAGGTTACTGATGTCGTTTTCATTCACTTGGAAATTAAGATTCTCTTCGCCGATCCCCTCCAGGATCTTCTCGATGCTTGTGTCGACTTTGCCATAATACTCATCGATCAGATCGATCACATCGCTGGGACGAGCCACCGCTCCCCTGACTGGATGTCGAACAAGGATCTCAATGTCATCAAGAACACGCCAATCGTTTGGGTTGCTCATCGCCACCACCAGCGCATTCCCATCCATCTTTATCGGAAACACCCCATAAAGCCGTGCAGCCTCCGCCGGAAAAGAACCTACGAGACCTGGATCAATCTCGTAGTCCCTCATACGGATGAACTCCATGTCATATTTCTGGGCAATCTCAATCAGGCCATCTTCCTCGGCAGTGTGGCTGACAGCTTGGGCAAGACCTGAGGCCAGTGACTGGGCCGCTTCCGATTGGTCGACAACAACTCCTCCCTCGCGTGGTGATTTTCCACGTACCCGAGCCGCTGATTCATCTTGCAACGGAGCGGCTTCCGGGGTTCCGATCAGACCCGCCGATTCCAAGAGTGCATCCAGATTGAGGTCTTTCCGAGGCGTGCCGACCTTGGGGTCCAATTTTGCCATTCTGTTCCTCCCGCTCGTGATCAATCGAGCATTCTTTGCCGAAGCTCATCAGGATTTGCGGCTCTTGAAAGCGCGACCTCACCCGTGATCTTCTTCTGGTTGTAAAGATTGAGCAAGGACTGATCCAAACTGATCATTCCGAGTTTGGTTCCCGTCTGGATCGAGCTCAGAATACGATTAGTTTTGCGCTCGCGGATCAGGTTGGCAATAGCTGGGGTCATGATCATGATCTCATAGGCTGCCACGCGCCCTTTACCACTGGCATGCGGAAGCAACTGTTGGGCGATCACAGCGGCCATGGTTACAGAGAGCTGCATACGTACCTGTTCCTGTTGAGTAACCGGGAAAGCATCCACGATGCGGTTGATCGTCTGGGCCGCACTGTTGGTGTGGAGGGTCGCAAACACCAAGTGGCCCGTTTCAGAGGCGGTAATGGCCGCTTCCATGGTCTCCAGGTCGCGCATCTCGCCAACAAGTATTATATCCGGGTCTTGACGCAGAGATTGCCGTAAGGCATGTGCAAATGAAGGAGTATCGATGTTGAGCTCACGGTGGGTGACGATAGAACGTTTATGTGGGTGATAGTATTCGATTGGGTCTTCGATGGTGATGATGTGATGGTCCATGTTCGCGTTGAGGTAATCAATCATGGACGCAAGGGTGGTGGTTTTCCCGCTACCTGTAGGCCCTACAATCAAGATCAGGCCGCGTGGACGAGTCATCAACTCCTTGGTTGCACCTACTGGAAGGCCCAGCTGTTCAAAGGTCAAAATCTTGAAGGGGATCAAGCGCATCACAATGCCGATATTGCCACGAGTCCGAAAGATGCTGACCCTGAAGCGGGCCAGATTT
Organism: uncultured bacterium; assembly: GCA_964581845.1. Classification (GTDB taxonomy): domain Bacteria; phylum Hinthialibacterota; class Hinthialibacteria; order OLB16; family OLB16; genus OLB16. The sequence goes on along the minus strand of CAZORO010000207.1, from coordinate 5,634 downwards.
CCGAAGGCATATCCGAAGTCGCAGGAACCAATCTGCTGGATCTCTTCACGGTAACGGTCAGGAGTGATGGCCTCCATCAAGCTGATGGCTTCCTCAGGGGAGAGCGGCTCGCTGGAGAGGTTCTCCAGCCGGCCATCTACACGAATCGTTGGGGGACGTCCCACGGAAACGTGCAAGTCGGAGGCATCGCGCTCCACAACCATTTTTAGTAAATCATTAATTTCGATAGCCATATCACACCCATCAAAGCGGAAGTTTAGAGGTATTTGGAGTGGTTCAGCTTTATAGATCTTTACACACCCATACAAAAGCTAGTGGGAGCGGGTAGAAGTGTCAAGGGAAACACAGAACTGGTTCACTCGGGCGCGAGCCGTTCCCGCCAGGACCGCAACAGGCTGCGAATGAGTTGTGGAAGGCTAAAGAAGATTGGGATCTCGTCAGCGAGACGAAAGTCCGGAACCATCAAGTTTTCGATTCTCTCCCCACATACCTTAATGGATGCAGGATCCCACCCTCCCAATCCCAGTTGCCGAGCTGCTTTTTGCGTGCACAAGAACAGGGGTGGCAAACCTACGAGTTGACAGCAAACGGTATCCACAGCCACCGTGTCAATGCCCGCAATCAGGCAACTGAGTGGACGGGGAGTTCCACGCGCCGGCCCTTGTCCCTCCATCGCTGTTATAGCATCTACTAGGGTTAGCCGGGGGGAGAGGATCAAGGCATTCGCCACCAGCATCCGGCAGAACCAATCCCGGTCGCCCCCAGAGGCGAAATGACGGCAGGCCTTTCTCTTCCCCGGAACACAACCGTACAGGTTCTTTACACCAAAAGAAAAAGTTGCTTGACGATGTGCCTTGAACTTGGGCAGGTTGATGATCCCATCCGCCTTGATGGCATCAGCGGATATTGGGAGGTTGTATACATGATCCCCCAGCCGGATTGTTTTGAAATGCGGTCTTCCAAGGTTCTTGATTGGGATTCCATAAAGGCGGGCAACCTCAAGAAGACCGATTTTTTTGGAGACTGTCCGTGCCGTACCAAAGGCGGGACTGTCGCCAATAAATGGATGCCCTCCAGCCTCCTGAACCAACCTTCCCACGGCAGCCACTACCTCAGGGTGGGTGCAAGCGGGAACACCCGGTGCGACCGCGGTCACAAGGTTGGGTTTCAACAGGATCCGTTCTCCCGGTGAAACCAGCGAATGGATTCCACCCACCGCAGCCAGGCATGACCTTACGGACTCCAGTACGGCATCCGGATCGTAAGACTCACACCGGGCAAGCGAGACGATGGCGGATGGCATTGGGCGGTGGTTGTCAAATCTCCGCGCGATGCACTGGCAATCGAATCCCGATGGAATCCCCGGTTCCAGTGGGAGGATGAGGATTCTCTGGCTTTGTATAATGGTCAGGATCAGCCAGGAACTTGTTTATTTCGCTCATGATCGAACCCACATCCAAGCCGTATGAGGCTGCTCCAGCAGCCAGACTCTCGCTTTCGCTGGCTGCACAACTGCTGCATCCCCCCAAGTGAACTCCTGCGAGAACCTCCTTCATCCGGGGGTGAATGGCTAAAATATCAGCAATCCGCATTTCCGGAGTAATCCGGATCCTTCCTGCACGCCACTTGCTCTCAAAATCGAGACGGCGGATCTGTTTACGCAGCTCCTCCATCATGGTCCTTGTCTCACTTCCCCAACTATACAACCGGTCGCTCATCTGGTCGGCCCGCTTTTGAGCCGCTTTGGCCGTTCTTGATGCCAGGAAGGAATAAAATCCCACCCCAAACAATAGAATCCACAGAAGAATAGTCCCCAAGATCGTTTTTCCTTTCCCTTCCAGTCATTTTTCCATCATGGGAACGGCAACCTTCCTCTCGTTGCCGCCTGCTTCTCGATCCTACTGGTCCATCCCAGCAGTCGTCAACCACCCAGACTTCCCACCCCCAAAGTTGACACATTAGGTTGAAAACCCTAACGTTGTTACTCAGAAATATCCCGGGGAAAACCCGGCCTGATGCATTGACCCTACGTAAAGGAACATCAACCGAGATGAGGATCCTCAGATTTTTTCCAGCCCTGGGAGTCTTGCTGTTCTGCTGTCAAGCATTCCCACAGGTGGAACAAAGATGGTCAGCTGAGCGGAACGTCCTGCCAGAGGGCTTTGGCGCCAGCGAGGCGAAGGTAGTCATTCTGTCTGATGGGAGCATTAATGTCACCTTCAAAGGAGGTGAGGAGGGGGACCCACAGCTGGGAGGGATCTATTTCACCCGCAGCTCCGATCAAGGTTATTCATGGTCAAAACCCCGGCTGGCTGTCGAACTGAGTGGTGTTCAATCCGTAACCCACGAATTGCTCAGCGATGGAGATAATCTTCTTGTCTTCGCGGGGATGAACCGCCTGTCGCGTTTTGAGGTACAACAGTTTGTTTCCGTAAACAAAGGACAAACCTGGGAGCCATCGGAGGTCATCTTCAGTAACACCGACCCTCTGCAGGGCATGATGGCGTGGCAGATGGAGGGGCGGATGTACCTGATCGTTCTGGTGAAAAGACCCCGTCCCGAGGGGGAATCCGAGTTCAACTTCTGGTTGGCTCGGGGACGCTCCAGTGGGGCCTATTGGGAACCTCCAATTCAGATCTCACGTTTCCGTGCAAGCCGGATCACGCCGCCCCGTATAGTCACCAACGGCGAGTGGCCATCTTTCATGTGGCTCCAGGACAGTATTGATTACCATGTGCTTGAGAACCGGATGGGAGATGGGATTACCTGGAACATCCGCCGCCTTGCGGCACCTCTTCCAGTACAACCACCCGTTCTCATGGATCGTGGTGTCGCTTACCGCGTTCAGACCACCGCGAATAGGCAGCTCCTCTTCAACCGCACCGATGATGAGCCGCCAGTAACCGAAATCATCTCTGATATCCCACGGGAGTTGACTACTGCGGACCTCACCGTGGCATGGCGGGGAAAAGACAATTACACACTTCCCGAGGAGCTTCGTTACCATCTGCAGGTGGATGGAGCAGAACCTCTTAAGATCAAGGATGCTACAAGTCATGCCCTGACTGGGTTATTGAATGGACCACACCTCCTTTCCCTAGTGGCTCTGGACGAAGCCAGCAACAAGCAAGCTCCCTCCACCACAAAACGGTTCGTGGTGAAAGTCCCCCCTGTTCCTAACTTCACATCCCCCAAGAATTCATATCTTATCAATCGCGGAGATCTAAAGGCCACTTGGGAGGCCAGCCAAAACTGTGGAGAAGGAGCAACAGTTGCTTTCAGCATGAAGGTGGATGAGGAGGAATGGCCACCCTTTGAACAAGTCACCACCAAAGAGGTTTCAGGTCTCAGGGATGGGGAACATGTCTTCCTCCTTCAAGCGAAGGATGCATTGGGAAATGTCTCCGCTCAGCCTGCAAGCTGGAGTTTCAAGTCACAGGGAGCGACAACAGAACTACACCGGACGAGCTCGATTTCAGTTTCACAATTGACAAGGACCTCCCCAGCGAGTGGCGCAGTATAGGTGAAAAGGCAGTCATTACTGGATTGGCGGATGGTACCCATCAAATCGCCTTCGTGGCACGTGATGAGGCTCAGAATGTCCAAAAGGAACCATTTGTCCTCCAATTTGATTACAATACTCCCCCCAACACACGGGTTTGGATTGATGAGTCGGGCCAGCAACCCGTTTACCGTTTTGATGCCAAAGATAAAAACAGCCGTCCTGGCGACCTTAGGTTCCGTTGGAGGGTGGATGAACAGACTTGGACCGAATGGACGGATGAGGTCACGCTCTCCGTGCGGGATCTCATTGCCCAGACCGAGCATGGCCAACATACCTTGTATGTCCAAGCCCGGGATGGAGCTGGGAATGTGGACCCCTCCCCAGCCCGCCTCACCGTGGATGTGGACAAGCAAGCCCCGCCCACCCCAAGAAGTGTTGTGGTGACTGCGCGGGATGATGGAGGAGAAATCCAGTTGAACTGGGATCCCGTCCCTGAACAGAATGTCTTTTATCGCATCTACCGTTCGGAGACCAAAACCTTCTCTAAAGATGCCTTCGCCGTTGAACTTGAGCTCGAGAAGGCACGCGGTTTCGACCGTCCCAAACGGCTCAAGAATACAACCACCTATTATTACTTTGTCACTTCACTGGATCGCTCCAACAACGAGAGCGCACCGGTTGTTTCCGAACCTGTGGTGGTTTTGGGGGAAAGCGAGCTGAACCTGAAACGTTTCAATGAATTCCGTGCCGATGTGGAAACGAAGCTTCGCTCGGAGGATTATGATTCTATCCTCAAGCTTGTTGCAGAGATTCCACGCGAACTGGTGGAGAGTCCAGACCGGGCACCCTATCCGCTGTTCTGGAAAGCGGTGGCTCAAGCGAGGAAAAATCTCCGGGATGATCCCAACAATAAAGAGGGACTTGAAACCTCACGCTTGGCGCTGGAGGAATTTGTTTCACAGTATGGATCTACTGAAGTTTCACCCGAGGCGGAAAAAACTCTTGCTAATGTAAAATCCCGGATCCTCTGGCTGCAATTGGTGAAGTATGGAACCTATGCTGCGATTGCTTTGGCAGTCCTGATTCTCTTATTCTTGATCTTCCGTTGGAACAAGAAACGTCAGATCCCTGAGATGCCTCTCATCCAGGCCGCCGATGTCACCGAGGGAGTAACTCCCTCCAAGGAAGCCCTCAAGGACCCAACCGTTTTGCGGAGATGGGCCGAGGTCCAAGCCGAACCCGCCAACGCCGAGAACTGGAGCCGTCTCGCCTTTGCTTTCCACAACATTCAGGAGATTGAGAATGCGGTCCAGGCACTCTACAAGGCAATGGAGCTGGAACCCAACAACACACGTTTCCATTTCCAAATGGGACACTTCCAGAAAGAGGCGGGCAAAAATAAAGAGGCCATCCGCCATTTCGAACGTTACTTGCAGCTGAATCCTGAATCCAAGAAGAGCGTGGAGGAAGTTAAGGAGCTCCTCGCCAAGCTCAAGCAGGAATCAGGAACTTAGGAGATTCACAAATGAGCCAGCCCCGACACCGGGGCTGGCTCACCCTTTCCATGACATCGCGGCGCGGGTTTCGCGCTCGAGTTCCTTCTCTTTGAGAGCTTGACGTTTGTCGTGGAGCTTCTTCCCTTGGCAGAGACCAAGTTCGACCTTGACCTTTTCCCTCTTCCAGTACAAACGTAGCGGGATGAGGGTTAGCCCTTTCTGTTGGACCTTTCCGAAAAGTTTGTCAATCTCATGCCGATGAAGCAGCAAGGGGCGTGTCCTTTCGGGATCATGGTTCCAAATCCCAGCGGGTTTGTAATGGCTGATATGCATATTACAAAGGAGAACCTTGCCCTGTTCAATGGCGGCGTAGCTGTCCTTAAGGTTGCACTGCCCTTGTCTGAGCGACTTCACCTCGCTGCCCAAAAGCGAGATACCGGCCTCGATTTTGTCGAGGACCAGGTAGTCATGGAAGGCCTTGCGATTACGCGCGATGTCCCGTTCGGTCATGGCATAAAGTTTAGTCCAGGATCAGTCCCACCGCACCATTTTGATATTCCTGAATTGCAGCTTGGAGCCGTGATTCTGTAACCCTAGCCCACCCTGTTTGGGACGTCCTCTCAGCTCGCGGTA
>CAZORO010000206.1:4789-8806 GCA_964581845.1 uncultured bacterium | reverse complement strand
TGAGCGACAATGACCTGGCACTGGGACGTTTTGTGGAACTCATCAGCCACAGCCCATACTGGAAAGACACCATAATCTTTGTTACCGAGGATGATGCCCAAGGCTACCGGGACACAGTGGACGCGCACCGTTCGGTCTGCATGGCGATTGGCCCTTATGCAAAGAAAGGGCATATCTCGCACACGCACACCAGCATCGCGAGCATCCTCAAGACCCTTTTCCTGATTCAAGGTCTCCCCGCGCTCAACCAATATGATGGATTCGCCTCAGACCTCTCCGATATGTTCGCCGAGGTTCCTGACAACATCGAACCCTACAACGCATTGCCCGTGAACACCGAAATCTTCGATCCACAAAAGGCCCTCGATCCATTCGATGCCGAATTCAATTGGAAAGCGGTCAATGATGTTGTACCGATTGATGACCAGCCTTTCCTGGATAGCGATCCCTATGGCCATAGCGGGCAGGAGGGCCATGTCCCCCGGCCTGGAAAGTAGTTTCTGATTTCATACCCAAGGATGAGATAGCAACCATGTTCAAGATCGTACTGAAAAGGACCTTGGTCCCCAAGATCAAGGAGTTCGAGGTTGTTGCCCCACTGATCGCGCGTAAGGCCAAACCGGGTAATTTCGTGCTCGTGCGGGTGACCGAAAAGGGGGAACGCATCCCGTTGACCATCGCCGATAGCGACACGAATCGTGGAACCATCACACTCGTGGTCCAGGAGATCGGAACGACCACCTGCCGCATGGGCGAATTGGAGGAGGGCGATTCGATCATCGATGTCGTCGGCCCACTCGGCAAAGACCGTGAGATCCCTTCGGGAGGGAAAACCATTGGATGTGTGTCGGGGGGATTGGGGGTTGCCCCGATGTACCCGCAGACCAAGGCCTGCTTTGAGGCCGGAAACAAGGTTTTTTCTGTGCTGGGTGCACGCAATAAGGATCTTCTTTTCTGGATGGACCGGATCTCGAAGGTCAGCCATGAAACCATTTTCGCCACCGATGATGGCTCTTTTGGACGCCATGCCTACGCGGCGCAAGTGCTGGAGGAGCTCATTCAGCGTGGGATCCAGTTTGATGAAGTGATCGCTATCGGTCCGGTCCCACACATGAAAGCTGCAGCGAATGTGTGCAAGAAGTATGACATCCCGGTTATTGTCAGTCTGAATCCCGTGATGGTGGATGGGACTGGAATGTGCGGCGGGTGCCGTGTCACGGTGTATGGGCAAACCCTGTATGCCTGCGTGGATGGCCCCGAGTTCGATGGGGCTGGAGTCGATTTCGATGAGCTCATCGCTCGTCAAAGAGCCTATCTGGAATTCGAAAAGAATTCCTTTCAAAAGTACATCAGTGAATCTGAGAAAGAGGACCACCAGTGCGCGTTGAACCCCGTCAAGTAATGCCCGCGAGGGATCCGGTCGAACGTAGCCGGGATTTTCAGGAGGTGGCTCTCGGCCTGACTCTCGAGCAGGCGGTGGCCGAGGCCAAACGTTGTCTTTCCTGCAAGAAGCCGAAGTGCGTGGATGGCTGCCCGGTAATGGTGGATATCCCCGCTTTTATCAAGGCCATCCAGGAGGAGAACCTTTCGGAGGCCGCCAGGATTCTCAAGGAGAAGAACAGCCTTCCCGCCATTTGCGGACGCGTCGGCCCGCAGGAGAATCAATGCGAGGGGGTCTGTATTCTTGGAATCAAGCATGAGCCAGTCGCGGTGGGTGCGCTCGAACGGTTTGTCGCCGACTGGGAAGCGGCCCATGAGAATGGGAAGCCGGTGGAGAAAGCGAAACCGCTGGGTATCAAAGTGGCTGTCGTCGGCTGTGGCCCGGGAGGACTCACCTGCGCGGGCGATCTGGCCAAGCTGGGTTATGACGTCACCATCTTCGAGGCCTTCCATGATACCGGCGGGGTTTTGCGTTATGGGATCCCGGAGTTCCGTCTACCCAAGGCAATCGTGGATCGCGAGGTGAACTATGTCAAAAGCCTCGGTGTGAACATCGAGTTGAACATGGTCATCGGCAAGGTCTTCACGGTCGAGGAGTTGATGCAGGATGGTTACAGCGCGGTCTTCATCGCGGTGGGGGCGGGCGCGCCTGCTTTCATGGGGGTTCCTGGCGAAAACCTAATTGGTGTTTACTCGGCTAATGAGTTCCTGACCCGTGTGAACTTGATGAAGGCTTATTGTGTGGGCGAGTATGACACACCGGTGATGATCGCACGGCGTGTGTGTGTCATCGGCGCGGGCAATGTGGCCATGGATGCGGCCCGGACCTCGCTGCGTCTGGGGGCGGAGGAGGTTACTATTGTCTACCGGCGGACCGAGGCCGAAATGCCGGCACGCCTAGAGGAAGTCCATCATGCCAAGGAGGAGGGCATCCGCTTTATGCTGCTGACCGCCCCCATACGTGTCCTTGGCGATGAGAACAACCGGGTGCGCGGGATGGAGTGCCTTAAAATGGAGCTGGGCGAACCGGATGACAGTGGTAGAAGACGTCCGGTTAAGATTCCTGGTTCAGAGTTCGAGATTGAGTGCGACATGGTCATCCCCGCGCTGGGAAACAAGGCCAATCCACTCCTGACCAAGAACACGCCGGGGCTGGAGCTCAACAAGTGGGGCAACATTGTGGCGGACCCAGTCACGGGTGCGACCAGTCTGGCTGGTGTTTATGCTGGTGGAGATATTGTTATTGGCGCGGCCACGGTGATCGAGGCGATGGGGGCTGGCAAACGTGCGGCGGAGGCGATCGATAAGTATCTGAGGTCAGCTGTGGAGGCATAGACTCAGCTCCCCAAACGGAGCCAGATCTTTGGTTAGTCTCAATTTACCTTGTTTCATAACGCCGTTGGTTCGAGAAGAGATTCTGCATCTAGCGGCGTTTTTATTAGCAGATTCGGAGTGGCGATTATTCGCGGTGTTTGTTGAATCGTGGAGAACGTGAAAGGAATGGAGGCCGTGGAAAAAAGCAAGGCGATGAGTTCGGTTTGCTTTCCATGTACTCCATCATCTCCGTATTTCTTCCACGATTCAAACAAGCCACCTCTTCTCCGACAAGGCTGGGTACATGCGTGAGACTGAGCATGACCGCATCATGGAACGAGTGGATGAGCAAGGAACCATCTTGGGATTCTCCATCCTGAAAGTAAGCGAACTCAAGAAGAAGAGACCGCTCGCCGCTGAATTGGTCTGAAGATTTAATTAAAAAGCTACGTTCTTCTCTTCGTATTGGCTTCTCCCGCCTCCCCCAAGGAAAACCATCTCGTCACGGTGTCAATTCCACATTGGAAATCCCCTTCGTTCCGGGATGCAAGATATTACCAATGAAATGGAGATCGCGGGGGTAGGTCGGCCCCTTCTCCTTGCCTTCACTCCAGGGGCCGACATAGACAGCATATCTGTAACGTGGCGGTTGCTCTTGCGGCTGACCATCGACCAGCACCTGGTCTCTCCCGGTGTTGTAGACCAAGTTGCCTTGAATAAGGATATCCCGTAAGGGTGGATTTTCGGCGTACTGCCCCTCATAGAGCGCGATGGCAAAGCTTCCCGATTGATCAGATGAGGCTCCACCCCAGTTCCAGTACTCATCACCATACCCATAATCCGCGATGATGTTATTGGCCACGATGGTACCGGCATCTACATTGGGACCGCGCGCAGGCTTCTCACCGGAGGCGGGTTCGATGAAGTGCGAGGCCGCACCGGGATTGAGAAGGATCCCCCACAGATCGATGCAGGTCAGGATGTTGTTTGAGATAACGAGATGCTTGCAGCCATGGGTGGCTTTGATTCCCATCATGCCGTGGTTAACTTGATTATTGGAGCAGATCACATAGTCACAGTGCAGATCAAAACCTTGCGCCGAGTTTTCGACATAATTTCCGGTAATTTGGAAAAACGAGGTGTTCTCCGGACTGGAGACCAGAATCCCGGAACCTTGATGCCAGTTGTTGACCGACCCTTTCTCAAGTGTCTTCCCCGCAAGACGTCCAGGGCGGGATGGTTTCTTCCCATCAGTCAGTTTGC